>DASRZG010000114.1:0-6487 GCA_035686585.1 Phycisphaerae bacterium | reverse complement strand
CCCACGCCCGCAGGGCCTTGCTGAAGACGTGGTAGTAGTAGTACAGCCCCTGGCGGGACTGGACGGCGGGCATGTTCGGGTTGGAATCGAGCCGCCAGTACTTGCGGATCCACTCGAACGCCGCCCGCACGCGCGGGTCGTCGCGGGAGACGTTGGCGTACAGCATGCTCTTGAAGCCCGTGTACGTCATCGACCCGTAGCTGCGAAGCCCCCGCTGCTCCTCCTCGCCGGCCTTGGACTCGCCCACGTACGTCGCGCCCTTGCGGTTGACGGCATAGACGAACCCGCCGTCGTCGGTGCCCTTGACCACGAACGTCCCGCCGGCGGAGCCCTCCGTGCGATTCTGGAGGCGCGTCACGAACGCCAGCGCCCGCCGCATGGCCGGGTCGTCGCCCTTGACCCCCGCATCCCGCATCGCCTCCATCCAGAAGCCCAGGTTGCTCAGGTCGGGCCGGCCGTGCTCGCCGTAGCTGACGCCGCCGACGTACGGATGATCCTCCGCCACGGCGTCGCCGGTCGGCGTTTTGGACCCGGGGACGATCTGGATGCCTCGCAGAAAGGCGACCGCCCCGGCCAATGCGTCCTTGTGCCGCGGGTCGCCCGCCGCCGCCAAGGCCGTCACCGCCACCGACGTGATGTAGTTCTGGTTGCCCTCCTTGGGCACGTAGAAGCCCCCGTCCGCCTGACGGAAGGACAGCAGGCTCTTCATCGCCGCCTCGACCACCTGCGAGCGGGGCCCGTAGTCCGGGTGCTGCAGGAAGCACCGCACCGCCATCGCCGTCAGGGCCGGGTGCGAGGCGCCCGGGGCGAACCCCCACCCGCCGTCGGGATTGCGCTGGGCGAGCAGGTATTTCAGCCCCCGCCCGATCCGCTCCTCGGCGAGCCTCCGGTGCGCCGCATCGATCGCCGCAGCGCCCCCCGCCGGCGCCGTCGTGGCGGCCGGGGCGGGCCCGGGTGCCTGCTCCTGGGCCCGCACCTGCCCCGCCAACCCTATCGCCAGGGCCGCCGCCAGGGCGACGGCCGCAATTCGCATCGTCATGTTCATCGGATCATCCCTCATGATGGACTGTCACCGCCAAGACAGATGCAATGCTCGTGCCAAGTCTGATTATACAGGGTTTGGGCCGGAGGAACGGCCCCTGGCGGAGCCGTTCGTGTCCACGGGGGACAAAGGTTGTTCACCGCCTGCGGGCGAGGAGGAAGAAGGTCAGCGCCATGAGCTGTAGTACGCCGGCGGTCAGGGTGGCCACATGCCAGAGGGAGTAGGAGCTGTGCCAGTTCTCCCCGCCGTAGTTGGCGGCGGCGGGCACGTGGAACAGCCCCCAGGCCAGCGAGAGAATGGCCAGGATCTGGAGGATCGCCCCGACCAGCCGGGCGAAGGAGAACTCTTCGTCCTGGTCCCGCGTGGCCCCTCGCAGGTCGCGGAGCATTTCGCGGAACAGCGTGGAATCCCCGCCCTCGCCGGGCGCCTCCTGGGCGGGCCGGGGTTCGTACCCGCCCTCCTGCGAGCCGGCGGACGAGGCGCCCGAGACGGCGGCGGCCGACATGGGTCCCGCGCCCACCTCGCGCAGGATGGTGCGGGCGGCGTCGACGAGATTGCGGACGGTGAAGTCGGCCTGGACGTCCTCGTCGGTCTGGTCGCCGGGATGGGGCTGGCCCTTGCCGCGGACGCGGACGGTCCGGCAGCCGGCGCGCTGGCCGGCCTCGATGTCCCGCGGGGAGTCCCCCACCATCCAACTGTGGGTCAGGTCCAGGTCCAGCTCCGACGCCGCCCGCAGCAGCATCCCCGGCTGGGGCTTGCGGTCCTGCGACTCGCGGGCGAACTCCGCCACCGTCCCTTCCGGATGGAACGGGCAGTAGTAGACGCCGTCCAGCGTCACCCCGCGCTCGGACAACTGGTGGACCATCTCCTCGTGAATCCGCCCGAGGTCCTCCTCGGTCAGCACCCCCCGGGCGATGCCCGCCTGGTTGGTCACCACCACCAGCTTGAACCCCGCCTGGGCGAGGCCCTTGAGCGCCAGGTCCACCCCGGGCAGCAGCTTCACCGCGCCGGGATCGGAGATGTAACCCGGGTCGTCGATGATCGTGTTGTCCCGGTCCAGGAAGACACACGTGAAGCCCATCGTCGATTCCTTTCCGTCACGGGCTGAAGCGCTCGTCGAGAAGCTCACAGATAATGTGATAGGCCAACTGGTGCAACAGTTGAATCAGGTCCGTCCGATCGGCCGGGGCGCGGAAGCACAGGTCCGCCGCCTCCGCCAGGGCGCCCCCGCCCGAGCCGGTCATGGCGATCACCTTCGCCCCCGCCGCCCGCGCCACAGCCGCCGCCTTCAGGACGTTGGGGCTGTTGCCCGAGGTGCTCAGCGCCCACAGCACGTCGCCGGAGGCCGCCAGGGCCTCCACCTGCCGGCTGAAGACGTCCTCGTACGAGTAATCGTTGGCCACGGACGTCAGCACCGACGTGTCGGTCGACAGCGCCACGCACGGCAGCGGCCTGCGCTGGCGCCGGAACCGCCCGGCCAGCTCCCCGGCGATGTGCTGGGCGTCGGCGGCCGAGCCGCCGTTGCCGCAGACGTACACCCGCCCTCCGGCGTCGAATGTCGCGATCAGCAGATCGGCCATCCGCCCGATCGTCGCCACGGCCGCCCCGTCCAGCCTGCCGATCGCGCCGGCCGCCTCCTTAATCATCTCCTGTATCTTCCGGTCAGAACGTCCCACGTGTTCTCTCCAGCCCGCCAGGGCCTGCCCCCTTCCTCATGCCGGCGGCGCCGCCGCGCCGTCGTGGTTGCTCAGGATGCGGTTGATGATGTCGGTGGTGCTGAGGCCCTCGACCAGGCCGAGCTTGATGACCTGGCCGCCGTAGCCCTCGACAAACGCCTGCCCGACGATCTCGGGGGTGCTGCCGCCCTTGCAGAGGAAGTCCGGGCGGAGCAGCTCCAGCAGGGCCTCGGGGGTGTCCTCCTCGAAGACCGTCACGTAATCGACGCACTCCAGCGCCGCCAGCATCTCCGCCCGCTCGTCCTCCCCGATCACCGGGCGGGACGGGCCCTTCAGGCGGCGGACGCTGTCGTCGGAATTGACCCCCACCACCAGGCACGTGCCCAACTGCCGCGCCTGCTGGAAGTACCGCACGTGCCCCAGGTGCAGCAGGTCGAAGCAGCCGTTGGTGAACACCACCGTCTCGCCCGCCTGCCGCCGCCGCGCCAGCTCGTCCAACAGCCTCTTCCGCCCCATCACCTTGCCGCTGCGCAGGCCCACCATCCGCCGCAGCTCGGCCGCCATCTCCTCCCGGGTGATCGGCACCGACCCGAACCGCTCCACCTCGATGCCGCCGGCCACGTTCGCCAGCGAGGCCGCATCGAACAGGTCCAGACCCGCGCCTATCGCCACCGCCAGCGTCGCCAGCACGGCGTCGCCGGCGCCGGTCACGTCGTAGACCGGCCGGGCGCGGGTGGGCACGTGCACACCCTCCCCGCCGCGAAACAGGTACGCCCCGTCGCGGTCCAGTGTGATCAGCACGGCCTCGGCGGCGGTGGTGTCGATCAACTGGCAGGCGCAGCGCCGCATGGACTCCTCATCCGACAGGGCGATCCCCGTGGCCATCTGGGCCTCGTAGCGGTTGGGAGCGATCAGCGTCGCGCCGCGGTAACGGCGGTAGTCGGCGATCGGGGCCGGGTCCGCCACCACCGGCACGCCGGCGGCGCGGGCGTCGGCGATCAGGTTGGGAAGCTCCGCGTCGGTCATCAGGCCCTTGTCGTGGTCGGCCAGCGCCAGGCACCGGCAGTCCTGCAGGGCCGACCGCAGGGCGCCGCGGAGGGTCAGGTGGAGCTCCTTGGGCAGCGCGTCGAGGGGCTCCTCGTCTATCCGCAGCATCTGCTGCTGGTGGCGGTGCCGCGTCAGGCCGATCACCCGCTGCTTGATGACGGTCGCCCTGCCGGGCAGGCGGATCAGCGACGACGTCTCCGCCCCCGCCACCGCCAGCATGCCCAGCAGCTCCTCGGCGGCGGCGTCCTGCCCGATCACGCCGACGCAGCAGACCTGCGCACCCAGACCCAGGATCGTGGCGGCGACGCTGCCGGCGCCGCCGGGGCGGCTCTGGCGGTCCACCACCCGCAGCACCGGCACGGGCGCCTCCGGGCTGATCCGCTCCGAGTCCCCGTACAGGTACCGGTCCAGCAGGAAGTCGCCCAGCAGCGCGATCCGGGGCCGGGCGAGACGGTCGAGACAATCAATCAGGCGATGCATGGCGAGGATTCTATGCCCCCGGGCCACTCAAAGCAACCCGGGCTGCCGTGGGCGCGCTCAACGGGACAAGGAATTGCGTCCAATTGCGGATTGCGGATTTCGGCGAATCTCCCTTTGCGTACGGACAATCGCCCCCCAGCGGAAGTCGCAGCGAAGCGAAGATGCCGTCGGTACGGGGGGTTATGGACCTTCCCGTCGGTCGAACGGTTCCCTGCGATTCCGCTTGCTTGCGTCGCGCGTCGCCCCGGGACTTGAACCCCCCGCTCCCGCTGGGGGGCGATTTGCCGTATGCTTCTTCTGTTGCTGTTTCTCAAATCCGCAATCCGCAATCTCATCCCCGCCCAATCGCCCTGCGGACCTTCTCCAGCAGTTCCTCCCGCCCGGCGGTGACGCGGACCTCGATCCGGACCGTCCACAGGGCCGCCGACAGGTCGGACGGGGCGATCTTGACCCGGTCCTTGGCCGTGGTGACCGCCGCCTCCGCCCCGGCGTCCTTGACGGCCTGGTCGATCCGGGCCCGCTCCGCCGGGCCGTAGGCGACGTGGTCGTCGAAGGCGATTCGATCCGCCAACTCCGCCCCGGCCCCGGCCAGCATGTCGAAAAAGCTGTCGGGGTTGCCGACGCCGCAGAAGGCGACCAGCCTCCGCCCGGCCAATGCCGACGGGGGCAGATGCCGGCCCGCCTGGACGACAACGGCCGTGGGGGTGTGGCCGCTGCGGTGCAGCGAGGCCCCGGGAGCGGCCGACGAGAGCCTTTCGGACAGACGCGCCAACTCTTGCCGGCCGACCGAATCGGCGCGGGTGATTACGACAGCGTCGGCGTCGCGCAGGGCCGACAGCGGCTCGCGGAGCAGCCCGCGCGGCAGGCAGTGCCCGAACCCCAGCGGGCAGGTCGCGTCGATCAGGACGATGTCCAGGTCGCGCCGCAGGCGGCGGTGCTGGAACCCGTCGTCGAGCACCAGCACGTCCGCCCCGCTGCCGGCGGCCGCCCGGGCGGCGCCAACCCGGTCCGGGTCCACCACCACCGGCACGCCCGTCGCCTGCCAGAGCATCTCCGCCTCATCGCTCTTGCCCTCGACGGCCTTGTAGCCGCGGGTGAGGATGGCGGGGGTCATCCCCGCTTCCTTGAGCCAGCCGACCAGCCAGATCACCATCGGCGTCTTGCCCGTCCCGCCGGTGGTGAGGTTGCCCACCGAGATCACGGGCACGGGCGCCTGGTACGCCCCGAACAGGCCCGCGCGGTACAGACGCCGGCGCAGGCCCGCCGCGGCCGCGTAGGGCTTGGAGGCCACCCACGCCCCCGCCCGCAGCGCCGCCGGCAGCAGGCCCCGGCGCCGCCCGCTCATGATCTCGATGGCGGTTCTCTGATCCATGGACGCCCGACATCCTATCGGCGCGGTGGCGCGAACAAAAGCCCACGGAAAGCCTTCCGTGGGCTTTAGGGGTCGGATTCCCATTCAGTCGATCGCTTCGATGATCGCGTCGGCCATTTCGCTGGTGCCGACGGCGGTGGGGTCGTCGCGGTGGGGCTTCATGTCGTAGGTGACGGACTCGCCCGCGGCGATGACGGCGGCGACGGCGTTCTCCAGGGCGTCGGCGGCGGCACGCTCGTCCAGGTGGCGGAGCATCAGGACGCCCGAGAGGATCAGGGCGGTCGGGTTGACCTTGTTGAGGCCCTTGTACCTGGGGGCGCTGCCGTGGGTGGCCTCGAAGACCGCGCCGCGGTCGCCGATGTTGGCGCCCGGGGCCACCCCCAGCCCGCCGACCAGCCCGGCGCACAGGTCCGAGAGGATGTCCCCGTACAGGTTCGGCAGGACGATCACGTCGTACAGCTCGGGCTTCTGGACGAGCTGCATGCACATGTTGTCCACCAGGCGCTCCTCGAATTCCACGTCGGGGTAGTCCTTGGCGACCTCCTCGCTGACCTGCTTGAACAGGCCGTCGGTGAACTTCATGATGTTGGCCTTGTGGACGGCGGTGACCTTCTTCCGCCCGTTCCGGCGGGCGTAGTCGAAGGCGAAGCGGACGATCCGCTCGGTGTTCTCCACGCTGATGGGCTTGATGGACACGCCCGTGGTCTTGGCGCCGGTGACGATCCGCTTGCCGGTGGCAAGACGGTTGATGGCCTCGATGACCTCCGCCGTCGCCGGCTCGCCGCGGGCGAACTCCACCCCGGCATACAGGTCCTCGGTGTTCTCGCGGACGACGACCAGGTCAATATTCTCGTACCGGCTGCGGACGCC
>DASRZG010000113.1:0-10406 GCA_035686585.1 Phycisphaerae bacterium | reverse complement strand
GAGGCGCTGGATCTCCAGGGCACGTTCCTGGGAAAGCTTCTTGAAGCGGTCGCGTTCCATCGGGGCCGGCCCGACGGTCTCCAGGCGGAGGCGGAGCTGCTGGTTGGTGAACTCGCTCTGGCGGAGCCTGCCGCTGAGCTGACCCGCCTGCTCCTGCAACTCGCCGATCCGGGCTTCACGCTGCTGGAGCTGCTCCTGGAGCCGGGCGGTCTTCTGGTTGAACTGGGCGAACCGATCCACCCGCTGCTCGGTCGCCGCGGGCGGTTGCGGATCGCACCCCGCCGCCAAGGCCGCCAAAACCACAATGACCCAGCATCGCTTCATATCCCCCTATCCTACCGGCAGCCGGGTGTGGAGGCAACGGCGTTTCCGCCTCGTGCGGCGCTGGATGTGTCCGCGGCGGCGCGGTACTCTCGGGGCGTTCCCGGAAGGAGGAGTGACCCATGAAGGCACGGTTGGCCCTGGCGGCGGCGTTATGGCTGGCGGCGGTCCTCGGCGCCGCGGAAGCGCTCGGCGAGGAGACGGACTTCTACGTGGCCGCCAATGGCCGGGACAACTGGTCCGGCCGGCTGGCTGCGCCCACTGCCGACGGCGCCGACGGGCCGTTCGCCACGCTCCCGCGGGCGCGCGACGCCGTCCGCGCCCTGCGCCCGAAGCGCCCCGTCCGCGTTGTGATCCGCGGGGGGACGTATTTCCTGGGAGCGACCTTCCGCCTGGGCCCGGAAGACTCCGGCTCCCAGGCCGCCCCGGTCGTGTACGAGGCCTACCCCGGAGAGACGCCCGTACTGAGCGGCGGGACCCGCATCGCCGGCCCGTGGCGGAAGACGGACGACACGGAGGTCTTCGCCGTCCAACTGGCCAAGGAGCCGCCGGTCCGCGACCTGTTCGTCAACGGCAGCCGCCAGCCGTGCGCACGGATGCCCAACCAGGGTCATTGGAAGCTCCGCCCCGTCGGCAAGAGCAAGACGGTCTTTGAATACGAGCCCGGGCAGCTCGCCGGGTGGGAGGACGCGGCCAGCGGGTTGGTGGTGGTCCGGCCTTACGAGTGGGTGGACTTCCACCTGCCGATCCAGTCGATCGACGCCGACGCCCGCCGCGTGACCCTGGCCAGCCCCTGCGGGTACGCCCTCTCGCCGGGGGGGTACGGGGCGCCGGGGATCTATCACGTGGAAAACGTCCGGGCGGCGCTGGACCGGCCCGGGGAGTGGTGCCACAACCGCGCCACCGGGGTCTTGTACTACCGCCCGCCCGCCGGGGTCGACCTGGCCTCGGCCGAGGCGGTGGTTGGGATGCTCCACGTGATGGTGGCGATGGACGGCAACGCCCGGGCAGGAAAGTGGGTGGAACACGTCAGCCTTCGGGGGCTCACCTTCCAGCACTCCGGCAGGGAGGGGCAGTGGCAGCACTTCGAGGGGACCGCCGTCCGGATGGCGTCGGGGGTGCGGCACTGCCGGATCGAACGCTGCCGCTTCGCCGACCTGGGGGCATCGGGCGTGGTGATCTGGAAGGAATGCGTGGCCAACGAGGTGACCGGCTGCGAGTTCACCGGAGTCGGCGACACGGCCGTTCGGGTGTTCGACTACCTCGGCGAAGGCCCGCCGATGAGCGCCGACAACCGGATCGTCAACAACTACATCCACCACGGCGGGGCGGTCCGGCTGAGCATCTGCGGCATCGAGATCAGCGGCTCGGAGGGCAACCTCGTCGCGAACAACCACATCCATGACATGCCCTACATCGGCATCCGCGTGTCGGGGGCGCGCGGCGACCACTGGAGCGCCCGGGCGATGCCGTCGCTGGCCCCGCCCTACACGGCCGCCAAGATCAAGCCCCACGTCCGCACGCGTAAGAACGTGGTGGAGCACAACTACATCCACCACGTCATGCAGGAGCTCCGCGACGGCGGGGGAATCTACTTCTGGGGCACCATGGGCGTCGGGGCCAACGTCATCCGCGCCAACCTGCTCCACGACATCGGCCTGGGCAAGCGGGCGGCGATCGGCATCTACCTGGACGATTCGTGCGACGACGTGCTCGTCCGCGACAACGTCGTCTGGGGCGCGGACATCGGCCTGCACCTGCACGGGTCGCCGCGCAACACGATCGAGAACAACGTCTTCGCCCACTGCGCCAACGTGGACATCAGCATCCAGCCGGAGGCGTACAACCTCGCGCCCATGGACACGATCGTCCGCCGGAACATCTTCGCCTTCGGGGCCGGGGAGGTCTTCGGCACGGGCGAGGGCTGGAACAAGTGCTGGGACCGCCGGCCCGTCGGCGAGATGGACCACAACCTCTACTGGCGCGGGGGCAAGCCCGTCGCCCTCGGGGCCGGCAACCTCAAGGGCAAGGACGCCCACTCCGTCGTCGCCGACCCCGCCTTCGCCCCGCCCGATCCGGGCCGGTACGTCCTGCCCCCCGGCCCCGCCGCCGGCGAGCTGGGGATCCAACCCATCGACCTGACCCGCACCGGCCTGCTGGCCCCGCCCCCGTGGTGCAAGGACGTGCCCCAACGCCAGACGCTGCGCATGCCCAGGTAGTACCCCCGAGGAAGCCCGAAGTTCCAGGTGACGGCGTCCCCCGACAGGACGCCCAAGGCGGGGCTGTTTACAAAACCGCCGAATGTAAACAGCCGCGTTTTCCATATAAGTAGTTCACTTAAAGGACTTATGCTAAGAAGTCAGGTGTTTACACGGAGGGCGTGTAAACACCCCTGACCTCGGCCCGGGGCCTCCGCAAGACGCACACATCGTGGTATAGCGCGGTGCCCCTCATCACGGCCTGGAAAGCGTCTGATTGAGCCCGGTGAGCCTGCTGGCGGCCTCGGGGTGGGCGGTGAGAACACAGGTGTGGAATCCCGGCCGGAGGAGCTTTTCGCCGACATCGTCATTGCCTGTCCGGGGGGTACCATGCGATGCTAAACTGGATAGAGGGCGGGCGTCCGCCCGGGGAGCTTCAGCCGATGTCGACCTGGACCAGGTGTCCCAGCTATGAGATGGACCTGGATCTGCCCGAGCCGGAGCGGTTCGCGGTGATCGAGCGGTACATGATCGACCGCGCCCGCCGGCTGCTGGAGGCGATACGGCAACACATCCCGGGAAAGGCGCTGTCCCTGGCGCCGCTGCTGAACGCGCGGACGCGGTGGCGGTTCTCGGCCGAGCTGAAGGCGATGGGGCGGTACACCGGCATCGACTGGCGATGGCTGATGCTGGGTAACGTCTCGTACGACCTGGCCTTAGCGTCGCTGGGCTGCTCGACGGTGGTCATGCCCACGCCCGAGGGGCCCATGGTGGCGCGGAACATGGACTGGTGGCCCCAGGAGCTGCTCGCCGCCGCCAGTTGCACGCTGCGGTTCGTCCGGGGCGGGGAGCTGCTGTTCGCCATCGCCGGCTGGCCCGGATCGGTGGGAGCGGTCACCGGGCTCAGCGCCCGGGGCTTCGCGGTGGTTCTCAACGCGGTGCTGGGGCAGGAATCCGCCCGCCGCAGCGGCTACCCCGTCCTGCTGTTCCTGCGCCGGGTGCTGGAGGAGGCGGACGGGTTCGAGGCCGCGGTGAAGATGATCCACGACAAGACGCTGTTCACCTGCGGGCTGATCACCGTGGCCGGAACGACCAACCATCAGCGGGTATGCATCGAGCGGACGCCCACCCGGGCCATGCTCCGCTGGCCCGAGCCCGACGAGCCGCTGGTGGCCACCAACAGCTACCTGCTGATGGACCAGCCGCCCCGGCGGAAGCCCCTGGACCGGGACGGGCGCGAGTTGTTCGCCACCACCTGCACGCGCTACGAGCGTCTGGACAAACTGGCCAGGGAGTTGCTGGCCCGCGGGAACGTCACGCCGCAGTGCCTGCTGTACGCCTTGACCGACCCGGAGGTGATCCAGGAGATCACCGCCCAGCACGTGGTCGTTCAGCCCGGTCGGGGAAAGATCGACCTGTACGTCCCCACCCGCCTGCTGGAGCAGTGGCACCCGGACGAGGCGGAAGAGGACGCCAATCTCACATTGCAGCCGGGGGCGGACCCGCCGCGGCGGGATTGACCCCGCCGCCGGTGCCCATTCAGGACAGGCCGCATGGACGTGAACAACATCTACTCGCACATCCCCGCCCCGCGGGACCCGGAGCTGTTCGAGGACCTCGCCGCCGCCGAGGCCGTGCGGATCGAGCGGATCGTCTCCTGGGGCCAGGCCACGCCGGAGGGGGACTGGCTCCTGCAGGGGCGCGACGAATGGGTCATCCTGCTGGCCGGGCGGGCGGGATTGCGGTTCGAGGGGCAGGACCGGCCCGTCGAGCTGGGGCCGGGGGATTACGTCCACATTCCCGCCGGGCGGAGGCATCGGGTGGAGTGGACCTCGGCCGACCCGCGGTGCGTCTGGCTGGCGGTGCATTATCGGGGCGGGCGGTCCGACGGAGATTGAGGTAGACTCCTCTGCCGGCCCCGTGGAGCGGCCAGCGGCGAGCGAGGGGCGGGAGGGTGGATGAAGGTCAGTCTGTTCAACGTGATCCGCGCCGGTACCTGCGGCGGACCGGGCGGGTGATTCCGCGGCGGGGACGGGGCGGAGTCGCCGGGGGGGCGATGGCCCGTGGGGTGGGGACTTGACTTGGCGCGAAATGAGAGGTAATAATTTACCGGAGTCAGGAGGCACATGGATGACGCCGGTACCTACAGCCGGGAACGAACGCTCGAATTTCCCCGCCGGGTTGAGCCGGCGGGAGCGGGAGATCATGGACATCGTCTACGCCCGGTCGGGCGCGTCGGCGACGGAGGTGCTGGAGGACATGCCCGACGCCCCCTCGCGCGACACCGTCCGGACCATCCTCCGCATCCTCGAGGCCAAGGGCCACCTCCGCCACACCAAGCGGGGGCGGGAGTTCGTGTACCGCCCGACCGCCTCCAAGACCCTCGCGGGCCGGTCCGCCCTGGACCGGGTGATCCGGACCTTCTTCGGCGGCTCCCTCTCCGAGGCCTTCGCCCTCCACCTCGTCAGCGACCGCGAGAAGATCCCCCCCAAGGAGCTCGACCGCCTCTCCGAGCTGATCCGCCAGGCGAAGAAGAAATAGCAGGGATGCAGGGGATGAAGAGAAAGGGTAGCGGCGAAAGGGCCTCCTCTTTGTAGGTTGGTCGATGTTCGTTTCCTGCGGAGCGGGATTCTACCTGTGCCAGAACCTTGGCGATCCGCTCAAACGCCTCAATCGCTCCCCCGGCCAACCTGCACCCCCCGGCCCCCGCTGTTTCTTCCTCTCTTGCTTCTTCCACTATCTGCTTCATCCCCTGCATCCCCTGCATCCCGGCCATTGCTTCTTCTTCTACTCCCCTGCATCCCGCCGCGGGGCGGCCGTCCAGATGAGGTCTTCGGCGCGGGCGTTGACGGGGGCGGCGGGGTCCTGGAAGGGGTCGTGCTTCAGCTCGCCGTCGTAGCAGAGGATGTCGTCGACGAGGAACTCGACGTCCTTGTTCTCCTTCCCCTCGGCCGGCGGGGCGACCATGTAGACGTTGGACAGGAACCAGTTGTTCTCGACCCGCTTGGCGGGGTCGGTCGGGGAAACCAGGTCGTTGAAGGCGAACTCGACCGTCTGCCATTGGCCCTGCTTGAGGTCGGTGATGTACTTGCCGTAGTAGACGGCGTCTCCCTGGTTGCGGCTGTAGACCCACAGGTGCTTGACGTGGTTGATGAACAGCCGGCAGCGGAACCTGCTGTCGCGGTTGAGGAACGAGCCGTAGCGGATCAGCTTGAGCTGGCGCGAGCCGTCGGCGCTCATGAGGGAGTTGTCCAGGGCGAAGTCGCTCCCGCCGGAGGTGTTGGCGGTGGTCAGCTTGCCCCGCCAGCCGTGGCGGTCGCCGCGCTCGAAGTCGTTCCAGAAGTTCACCCCGCAGTAGGCCCATTCCCACGGCGCCGCCGACCAGTCCAGCTCGCCGGTCTCGGCCGCCGGCGCCGCGGCCTTGGGGGCGCCGCCGCCGCAGACCATGCGGATCTCGCGCATCAGCGGCCAGTGCCTGCCGCCGGTGTCGATGTGTTGCGTCAGCTTGCCCGGGGCGAAGGTCAGCACCTTCTCGTGGCGGAGGATCTTCCGGTCGTCGGTCGCCTGGTCGTAGACGTAGGTGACGTGGATGGGATCGTCCTTCAGGGCGTCGGCGTCGGCGCAGCGGAGGCTGACGGCGTTGTCCCCGGTCAGCAGGGCGGGCAGGACCATGAAGTTGTGGTGGAAGACGCCCACCGCCCGGAAGCCCGCCAGCGGCGCCGTCCCGGCCGCCAGCGTCAGGCGGAGCTTCACGTCGGACTGCCCGCGGACCAGATCGAACAGGCGGATGCGCCGGTCGTCATCGACCCCGCCGCGGGGATAGACCTCGCGCCACTTGGTGCGCGGGGTGGACAGCTCGACCTTCAGCCCCTCGGCCGGCAGGGGCTTGTCCATGAAGGCGTCGCCGTAGGGGTAGGGCAGGGCGAAGTCCAGGACCAGCACGCCGGCCTTGGCCGGATCGGCCAGGGCGAGCCTGCCGGCCTCGACCTTCAGGTTCTCGGCTGACTCTGCCATCTGGAGGGCGTAGCGGAAACCGTCCTTGCCCAGGTCGTAGGTCAGCCGCCCGTTGCCGTTGATGCCGTTCCAACTGCTCAGGGGGTTGCCGGGCAGCCCGCCGCGGCGGTAGCCCCAGCTCCACGTGGGCTTGCCGTCGGTCTGGGTGTAGTAGTCGAAGTCGCCTTCGAGGTACTCGCGGAGGCTCTTGTACGTCTTCTTGCTGCGGACGTCGGGCAGATGGGAGATGCACGCGAAGCCGATGTCCGGGTCGCCGTACCAGCTCCAGGTCAGCTCCGCGCCGGGGCGGAGGCGGAGGTTGTAGGTCCACTTCCATGGGCGCTTCTCGTAGGGCTTGTAGAGGCTGGCGTTGGAGTACAGCGCCGCCACGCCGGCGATGGAGTCGGAGCCCATGTACCACGGGAAGCTCTTGACCGGCGGGCCGTTGCGGAGGACGTACTGGCCGGTGGCGGGGTCCTTGAGCCGGCGGATCTCCCCCGGGGCGGCCACGATGCCGTCGGCCTTGGCGTACACCGCCAGCATGTCGATGTCGTAGGTGTGCCAGTCGCCCCAGTACTCGACGGCGCCCACCCAGTGCCCCTGCAGGCCGACGCGTGTGGCCTGAAAGCCCGCGGCCGTGGCCGCCTCGGCCCACAGGTTCGCCCAGGTGCCGCAGAGGGCGTAGCCGGTGCGGTTCATCAGCTCGGCCGGGTTGCCCGGGTCGATCTCGGGGGCCTTCTCCTTGTGGCGGTTGCGCTGGACGAAAAACTTCCACAGGCTGTAGGCGTTCTGCTGGGGCGTCCGGTCGGGCCTGCACACTCCGGCCGCGATGGTCTCCGCGCTGGAGGCATCGACGGTCCGATCGGTGGTCAGCACAATCCCGCTGACCTCCCCCGCCCCGGCGGCCGCCGCCAGGGCCAGGCAGGTCAATCCGATCCAGACAACGGAAGTGCGTGTCATGCTCTGCTCCTCGAACCAGGTCGATATGCGGCGGTCCGCTGCTTGAACGCCCGTGAAAGGTAAACGTACCGAGGCGGGCACGGAAGAAGAAGCAACTTCAGTCAGAGCCGTCTTCGCCTGTTGGCCGTCATGCGTCAACAGGATTCAGAGGCGGCGGAATCACCCGGCATTGCCCGGCACACCTGCTGGTCCTTTCGGAGGCAACGAGCAGCGCCCGGCCATTCCGGGTCACTCAGGCTGATCCCAATGCCGCACTTCGTTCCGAAGACTGTCGACGAGATCGCTTTGGGCGTCGTCTGGCAAGGCGACGTAAAGGCGGTGGGCCTGCCAGAAATGCCCGGCACAGACGCTGATCAGGCTGTGATCTATTTCCACCAGCGGTTTGGGCTCTTCGCTGTCAGGTGTGAAGACCATGATCATCTCGTCCCTCTGCTCTGACGGCAGAGACTGGGCCTGCTGTCTGGTCATCTTGGGCCCGCGCGGTTCCAGCCTCAGGGGCCTGGTACGACAGAGGATGAGGAGACCCAAGGGCAGGCTGTGCTTCTCGGCCAGCGCCCGCAAGGAGGCTTTCGCCCTCATCCGGAAGGTGGTGGCTGCGTGATGCTGCTGGTCATCCGGCCGGAGCACGAGGACTTCTTTGAGGAGCTTGGGCGGGCGACGACGCAGGATGCACTCGCCCAGCGTGCGGATCACGATGTGCTCATCCTGGGACGCCAGACGGACGAGGCTATCCACGTAGGCGTCCGTGAAGGAAGCGAGGAGCGGCGACCTTGCTATCTTGAAGATCGCCTCTTTCCCGCTGGGCATTTCGAACTTGCCGGCGTCGCGTATTCGGCGAAGGAGTTGCCGGCATGCCTCTTCCATCCCGAAAGTGGTCTTGTGGTAGTAGACGGCTTGGTGCATGAAGAACCTGGCCAGAAGGAACTGCTCTGCCGCCGGAAGGGCCTTTTCGGAGACGCCCACCATCCCCGACGGGCTGATCCGCAGGGAGTTCAGGAGGTAATTCACGTCGATGTTCCCGTACGGAACACCAGCGGCCAGGGAGTCCCGCTGCAGGTAGTCCACCCGGTCCATGTCGAAGCTGCTGTGAAGGAGCTTGCTCAGTTGGGCATCCGCCGCCTCCGTTCGAGCGAAGAGCTGGGCGACCGCCATGGCTCGGACCCGGCCCCCGATGGCTCTGACCAGATCCTCCTGGTGGGTCACGATCTCAATCCCCACTTCCTCGTGGGAGGGATAGCCCGTCTGCGCAGGGAGGAATTCCTTTGTCTTTGCGCCGCCCGGATCGCTTCGTTGGACCGTTTCCTCGGTCAGCTCCACGGCGCCGACACGTTCCATCAGGTGGGAGTAAGGGTAGTGGCCGATATCGTGCAGCAGCGCCGCCATACGCAGATTCGCACGGCTGGATTTGCTCAGGTGAAAACGGTTCGCCTGCGCGACGTCCAGGATGCGGCCCATGATGCCAAGGGTGCCGAGGGAGTGGGCGAAACGCGTATGGGTGGCGTTGGGATACGTGATCTGCCCCATGCCAAGCTGCTTGAGGCTGCGCAGCCGTTGGAACGCCATCGTGTCGAGAATCCGCCATTCGCGGTCTTCCAGGCGGATATCGCCACGAATGGCATCAACGACGATTCTGGATGCGCCCGACTCAGAACGGAATCCCATGGCCCCGCATCTCCCCGATCGCGGTGCTGACTTCCTCTTCGGAGAAGTCCTTCTGGAACCGGCGCAGCCTCTCCACGATCTTCCGAGGATCGCGTCCTTTCACCTGCCGGCGGGCGACCAGGTAGTGCACGGAGGCGAGCAGCTCCAGCTTCCGGGGCAGCTCGACCCGAGGCGTGGCCTGGATGCTTGCCCGCAGCCCGGACAGCGCCTTCGATGACGCGGGGTCCAGTGCCCAGTCCGCCGCCGGGTCGTTGCCCATTGACAGTTCCTCGCAGATGGCGAATCCGTCATCGGCAGCTGCCCGGCAGTACGGACCGTGCAGGTACCATCGATAGAAGTACCCCAGGTCCACGCCCGCCGCCTGCGACAGGTAGACCGCCTTCTGGAGGATCAGCCGATCGTCGAAGCTGTCCATCTTCATGGGCAGCCCCAATCTCCTCGTCAGCAGTCGAAGCCCGATTTGCCTCCGTGCCATTTCGTCACCCCATCAGTCAGTCGTTCCTGCATGTGCGACATCCGCTTGCGCAGGCCCAAACGGGCCATGCCCCGTCGCGCGCCCGCAGATCATGTCCGCAAATCTACACCGGCGGGCACCCGGGCGTCAATCGCGCTGATGTTATACGTCCTCGCCCGGCTTCTCGCCGGCGGGGGCGATGGTGTAGACCCACCAGCGGGCCTTGGGGCGCTTGCGGTCCTTGGCCTGGCGGTCGCAGTAGACGGTCATCACCAGCGGCGGGTCGGTGAGGATCTCGTACCAGTGCCGGCGCAGGTACATCTCCGCGCTGCCGCTGCGGCAGGGGCTGGAGGTCTTCCACGTCCGGATCACCCCGGCGACGCGGTACTCCACATCCCGCCAGGTAAACACGGCCGGCAGCCCCGGCTCGCCCCGCGCCATGGCGGCAGCATCCCCGGCCCCCGCAACGGGGGTGAGCGGCTCGCAGATGAACTGTTCACGGCTTGCCTTGCCCATGTCGAATGCTATCGGGTCATTCTCCGCGTCCGCGGTCGCGGAACAGACCACAGGAATCGTATCCAAACAAAAACCAAACGTCAACGCCTATCCAAGACGGATCGACCTCTTTTCCTGTCTCGCACACGGGGACCAGGAACACCACCGGCACGTCCAGCGCGTATAGATACTCGCCCCCCAGCGGAAGCGGGGGGTTCAAGACCTCAGGGAACGGTTCGACGTCCTCTGGAGTTCGTAACCCCCCGCTTCCGCTGGGGGGCGATGGTCTGTCCGCGCCGGGCGCTTGATTGGACGGGAGAGGG
>DASRZG010000112.1:0-5029 GCA_035686585.1 Phycisphaerae bacterium | reverse complement strand
TGACCCGACCCATGCGCACCGCAGCGATCGTCCTGGCCGTGTCCATCGGCGCCGCCGGCGCCGCCGACCTCAACCCCAGCGGGACCGTCACCGGCATCACCGGCCTGGACATCGCCGCACCGACCGAGGCCATCTCCGGGGTGATCCAGTTCGCCCGCGTCGACAGGCCCCACCAGGTGACCGTTCAATGGGTGGACACCAAGGGGCGGATCTGCGGCGAGAAGACCGCGACCGTCGCCCCGCCGGCCTCGTCGCTGGCCTACCGGTTCGACCTGGCCAACCCCATCGGGTACCGCCACCGCGTCGAGGTCCTGGTGGACGGCAAGCGGCAGGCCGTCAGCCACCCCTTCACCGTCCAGCGGCCCTACACGCCGTGGGTGGACTACTACGCGTGCGTCTGGGCCCACTACGACCCCGCCCACGGCGAGCTGCTGCGGCAGGTGGGGTTCAACGGCACGATCGGCCCCCAGCCCTGCGCGATCGACAACGACCTGGCCTTCTACCCCGACAACATCGCCTACGAGACCTTCGCCTACTACCACAAGCGCCGCGAAGAGCACTCCGCCATGAAGCGGGCGTGGTTCAAGAGCCCCGACACCCCCACGCTGAACCACCGCAGGCCCAGCCTGACCATGGAAGGCACCTGGGAGCGGGCGAAGCAGAGCCTCGTCGGGCGGATCGAGGAGGCCAGGCCGTACCGGCCCATCTTCTACAACATGGCCGACGAGATCGGCATCGCCGACCAGTCGGCGGTGTCGGACCTGGACTGGGAGTACAGCTCGCGCGACGCCTGGCGCGACTGGCTGCAGCGGAAATACGGCGTGGTGGCCGAGCTCAACCGCCAGTGGGGCACGGACCATGCCTCCTGGGGTAAGGTCCGGGCGTTCTTCCCGGCCACCAACTTCCTGTACGACCAGCTCTGGGCCCGCCACCTGCTGCCGTCGGCCTTCCAGGACATTGACGGGTTCAACAAGGCCTTCGGGACCAAGTACACCTCCTTCGACGCCGTCGTGGCCGGCTATGCCGCCGTCCGCACCGACGACGAGGGGATGACCGCCGGCGGCCTGCGCCAGACGTGGAAGGGCCTCCCCCAGCTCAACAAGGCGCTGGGCAACGAGTTCGCCGACTTCGACGCCGCGGCCGGGTACCTGGCCAAGCTGGAGCAGTGGGCGCGCCGGCAGAACGCCGCCGACACGCGGGGCTGGAACCTGTCCTGGTGGTGCGACTTCCGCGACTACATGGACGATTACATGGCCACGGCCCTGGGCCGGGCGCGCGAGATCTGCCGCCAGGCGGATCCGGGCGGGGTGTTCGGCGTCACCGGCACGCACCATCCCGGCGTGTTCAACGGGCACAACTACGCCCGCCTGATCCGTAACACCGACCTGATCATCCCCTACAACATCGGCGAGTCGTTCGAGCTGATCCGCGGGCTGGAGCCCGGCTTCGTGACCATGCACCCGACGTGGCAGACGGGCGAGAAGCTCCAGCGCGACCTGTGGTACCACTTCCTCCACGGCTGCCGGGGCGTGGTGGTCTGGGACAACCACGAGCCGAAGAACAAGACCATCGACCGCAAGGCCGGCGCCCTGACCGCCCGGGGCAAGGCGGCGGCGCCCGTGTTCCACGAGATCACCGCCGGCACCGACCGGATGCTGATCCAGTCCAAGTGGCGGCACGACGGGATCGCGATCTACCACTCCCAGGCGTCGGCGCGGGTGAACTGGTGGCACCAGAACGTCGGCGTCGGGCGGCGGTACATCCTGCGGGAAAGCTGGCACGAGTATAAGGAGGACGAGCGGAACGCCCTGCGGGCATCGTGGATGAAGCTGATCGAGGACAGCCACCTCCAGCCGATCTTCGTGACGGGGCCGCAGGTGGCCCAGGGGCGGCTAGGCGCCGAGGGCGTCAAGGTGCTGATCCTGCCGGAGGTGTGGGCGATGGACGATGACGAAGCCGCCCGGATCGCCGCTTTCGTCCGCGCGGGCGGGACGGTGATCGCCGACCAGTACACCGGCCTGTACGACGCCCACGGGCGCCGGCGCGAGCGGGGCGCGCTGGACGGGCTGTTCGGGATCGACCAGTCGGCCGTCGCCGGCGACGTCCGCACCACCGCCGGCGCCGCCGCGGGCAAGCCGCGCCCGCTGCCCGCCAAGGGGGACTGGACGTGGGAGAAGCTTGCCACGGGCGGGCCCAACCCGCGCGGCCTCCGCGTCGTGGCCGATGACGCCGAGGCCCTCGTCGGAGACAAGGCCGACGCGGGATGGGTGAGGCGAGCGGTGGGCCAGGGCAAGGCGGTGTTCCTGAACCTGGACCTGTCCCACTACAACCAGACGCGCGTGAGCAGGCAGGACCAGGCCGAGGCCCTCCTGGGCGTGTTCCGGACGGTGCTGCCGGAGACCGTCCAGCCCGTCGCCCGCATTCTCAACGCGGCCACGGGCAAGCGCCTGCCGGGCACGGAGATCGGCGTCTGGCAGGCGGGCAGCGGGCGGAAGCACTTGGCGATCTGGCGGAACTACGAGATCCGCAAGGAAGGCATCGGCGGGGAGGGGCTCGCCGACAACCGGCTGTTCGAGACGGACGGGAAGATCGTGGCCGTGCTGGACCGCAAGGTCCACGTCGTCAACCAGCGGACGGGCAAGTCGCTGGGCGAGACCAGCCGCGTCGAGCTGACCCTGTCGCCGTGGGAGCCGATCATCCTGACCCTCCAGGACACGCCCTTCGGCCCCCCTGCCGTCACCGGCCCGGACTCCGTCAAGCACGGCGGCGTGCTGGCACTGGACATCGCCGCCCCCCAGGCGGCGCCGGGAACGCTTCAGGTGTTCCACGTCGAGGCCCTCGACCCAGCCGGCGAGGCGGTGTGGTACTACAGCGGCGACGTGAGCACCTTTGACCGCAAGGCAAGGTGGACCGTCCCGGTCGCCCTCAACGACCCGACGGGCGAATGGACCTTCACCGTCCGCGACGCCGCCACCAGGACGACCGTTCAGCGGCGGGTGAGGGTAACGGACTGAGGATCAAGGACCGGGTGACCATGCCAGCGGACGGCAAGCAACCCGCGGGCCTGCTGATTGAGCCCTTGGAGCTCGACCCAGGCCGGGATGTCCGTGCGGTGGCCGCGTTGCTGGCCCTGTCGTGGAAAGGCTGCCTGGACGAGGCCGATATCGACCGGCGGCAGGCTGCTCTGGTGGCGGAGCTGGAGTCCCTTGACCCGGCTCGCCGGCGCCTGTCCGTCGCGAGCGTGTCTGGCCGGACGGTAGGATTCTGCCGCGTCCTGCGCGATGCCGACACACCGGACCACTGGTGGCTTGCCGGGGTCGTGACCCACCCGGATCACCGCGGCGCGGGGATCGGCCGGGCCCTGGTGCGAGAGTCCCTCGAGCACGCCCGGTCGCACGGTGCAACGCTGATCCGATCCGAGGCCCATATCGACAACCCAGCTTCGATCGCCTTCCACGAGGCTCTTGGCTTCAGGAATGAGGGTGCATTCCTGGCAGCGGACGGAGATGGGAAAGTCGCGTTCAGCCTTCCTCGCTCTCAGCCATGAGGAAGACGAATCCACATATCCGGCCGGTCGGGGGCCCCAAACCAGTGTCCGGCGTATGGGCGGAATCGCGTGCAGTTGTCTGCCACCGGCTTCGTACCTGTTTAGCGTTGTGCCCGGCTGCTGCATGCTGTTGGGCCCCGAAGGGGCCCAGAGCATTTGGCCGGGGGCGACAGCCCCCGGAACCGGTGCCTTTTCTGGTGCTGAGCCCCAACGGGGCGACAGAGGGGAGGCGACGACCGCGCCGCCCTTCCATCGCCCCTTCGGGGCTCCTACCTCAAAAAAGGGGCCTGTTCCGGGGGCTGACGCCCCCGGCCAAATGCTCCCCGCTCCTCCGGAGCGGGACAACGCACGCCAAACAGGTACACCGGCTTCAGCCGGTGGTAGAGGCTTCCTTCGGGGGTCCATGAGCCCGCTTCAGCGGGGCTTCTCGAGCAGAGGCTTCAGCCGGGTGCCACGGGCTGCTTGCAGCCCGTGCGGAGATGGGACGAACGCTCGGCGGGCACCCCGCCCTATCCCGCACAGGCTGCAAGTCCCGATGTGTCGGGATGGCACCCAAGTTCTCCCCGGCGGGTATCCCTGTCCCACACGCCTGAAGGCCCTGATCGAGAAGCCCGGCTGAAGCCGGCTCCAAGGCGCCCGAGGGCGGCTCGATACCACCACCTGAAGGTGGTGGCAAACGAAAGAAGGCCCCCCGTTCAGTACTCGGTATTCGTTATTCGCTGTTCCCCCCGGTTCCCGGCCCCGGCGACCGGTGGTAGGGCTGACCGGCGCGGTACAGGGCCAGGCGCTGCTCGATCCGGTCGGCCAGTTGGGCGCGTTCCGACCCGCGGGCGAGGGCCTTGGCCCGCTCGGCGGTGCGGACGGCGTCGGCCAGCCGGCCGGCCTCGGCGTAGGCGGCAGCGAGGGTGTCCAGCCGGGAAGGGCTCTCCCCCGCCAGCTCGACCGCCCGCTGGGCCTGCTTGACGGCCCGGGCGCCGTTGCGCAGCAGCCCGTCGGCGGCGGTCGCTCGAAGCCAGGCGGCGTTGTTGAGAACGGAGACATCCCCGGGCGCAATCTCCAGGATCGCGTCATACTGGGCCAGGGCCCCGCCCTCGTTCCGTTGGTTCTCCAGCAATTGCGCCAGCAACTTCCGGGCCTCGACGTCCTCCTCGTGGTCCGCCACCATGCGCTGGAGCAGGTCGATGGCTTCGTCGGCTGAACCCGCGTGCACCAGCGCCCCCGCCAGATTGAGCTTGGTGTTCCGGTTGGGATCCAGTTCCATTACCCGCCGGTACAGCGCCACCGCTTCCCCCCAGGCGCCCTGCTGGCCGCGAATCACGGCCAGGTTGTTCAGGGCCTCGGGGTGGTCGGGCTTGATGGCCAGGGCCTTTTGATACATCTGGGCGGCCCGGTCGATCTCCCCTCGCTCCCGCAACAGCGGGCCGTAGTTTGTGTAGGCCATCCAGCAGTCCGGGTTCCGCCGGATGACGTGCTGCCAGAAGG
>DASRZG010000111.1:0-3036 GCA_035686585.1 Phycisphaerae bacterium | reverse complement strand
GGGCGCGCGGCACATAGGTTCCCCTGCCGGGCCGGAGCTACGCCAGCGTGACGGCCCGGCCCGTGCGGGAGGACTCCAGGCCGGCCAGGCAGACCTCCACGACGTGGCGGCCTTCCTCGGGCGTGGCCAGCGGGGCGGCGTCCTGCCCGTCGGCGGCGCGGAGGAGGCACTCGACCTCCGCGGCCAGGAAGTCCAGGACGGGGTCGGCCTGGCGGGGCTCCAGCTCGCGGAGGGTCTGCCAGTCGTCGGCGGTCCGCACGCAGAGCCGCCCGTAGGGCTCCAGCAGGATCAGCCCATGCTCGCAGACGATCTCGTTCCGCTCGCACATGCCCGGGAACGGCGGCCAGGACTGAAGTTCCGTCGGCATGGAGCAGACTTCCCAGAAGGTCGTGTACGAGCCGTCGGCGAAGCGGAGGAACATCGCCCCGCAGTTCTCGATGGGGCTGTCGGCCCAGTAGTTGCCGAACCCCCCGGCCACCTCCGCGACGCGGCTGCCGGCGAGGTGGATCGTCATGTCGAGCTGGTGGCAGCCGTACCCGATGAAGAAGCCCAAGCTCAGCTCCGGGTCGCTCATCCAGTGGCCCTCCCGCGTGCCGAAGCCGCGGGCGTTGTGACAGAAGGTCTGTCGCATCATAAGGATGCGGCCGAGGCCGCCCTCGTCCAGCACGGCCCGCGCCTGGCGGACCAGTGGGAAGAACCGCCGGGAGTGGGCCACGCGGAGCGTTGCGCCGGACCTGGAGGCGGCGTCCATCATCCGGTCGCAGTCGGCCAGGCTCGTGGCCATGGGCTTCTCGACCAGCACGGCCTTGCCGGCGGCCAGGATCGGCACGGCCCCGTCGGCGTGGGCGCCGTGGGGTGTGGCGACGATGACGGCCTCGATATCCTCCGCCGCGGCGAGCGCCTGGGCGTCCGCCTCGGCCCGCAGGCCGTGCTTCTCGGCCAGCGCCGGCGCCCGGCTGCCGCCGGCGACGGCTACCAGTTCCAGCGTCTCGGACTGTGCCAGCGATGCGGCATAGCGGCCCGCCCAGCTTCCGGCCCCGAGCAGGGCCACTCTGCGTTTGCCTGTCATGTGATGATCTCCTTTGGCGGCCCGGCGTCTGCACCGGGCGTGTCCGGCCCACCCTACCCGACGCACGGCCGGATGAAAAGCCCCGCGCGGGCGAACCTGCCGGGCGGGGCCGGTGCCGCCGGGGGCGCGGCCGGTACGGCGATCGCCGTACCCGGCTTGAGTAAGAAAACCATGATTTCTTGCACTTGACAGAACGTTCTTGGGGTATAATACCAAGGTTGCATCGGAGTGGAATGTAACGGCAGGAGGTGGGCGGAGCGTTGGAGCGGCCCAAGCGCCAGCCCGGTTGCCCGCAGATTGCATGGGCGGGCAGGCAGCCCTGAGGACAGGTTGTCGTGGCGCCGAGAGGCCTTGGCAGGGACGTAAGCTTGCTCGCTACACCGAATCGCGCCAGGTTGGTGTCTGGTGCGCCGCCCACGGGGCGGGATGTTGAGGCATAAAAGGAGAAGAGGGATGACAAAGCGACTGGCTTTGGTTGCGGCCGCTGTCGCGTGCTGGTCTACAGTGGCGGGTGCGACGTCGTTGGGGCTGCCGCAGGGGCTCCCGGACATCTACTCACAGTTCATCTACGTCGACTACGTGTATGACGGCGGATCATCCAGCGGCACGCTGACCGCAACAGGCACTGCACGGCAGGTCGACCTGCCCCCGACGAGCGATATCTGGGGCGGGCTTTCGAGTTTCGCGTTGTCCGTGCGCGTGAGTGACACCGGGGCCGTCCTGGGCGGAGCGGACGAAGACCTGAAGATCGAGGGCCACCTCGACCTGAACGGGGACATGGTGGTGGACCCGGGAGAACCGGTTGGGACGCTGCTTACCGGGCGGGTGACGCAGTTCGGGTTCCCCGAGGGCACCCCCCAACAGATCCAGGCCAATCCCCTTGAGTTCGTGTTCGCCGTCACCGGGGGCCAGATGGCGGACCTCTACGGAGGGATCGGCTCCGTGGGCGCAGTGACGCTCTGGCAGTCGGGATTCGGCGGGTCGCTGACGAGCAGTTTCAACAATGCTCTGATACCGGGCTACGCGTTCGGCATTGGCGTGAGCGATACGTACGCGGTGGTCCCCGAGCCGATCACCGCCCTGGTCGCCGTGCCGATCGGTCTTCTGTTTCGGCTCGCGCAGCGCCGGTTCCGCGCGCCACACGCTTGATTGAGCCCGGCGCGAGCGAACTCCCGCCGGGGCCTGGATGCCCCTGCCGTCTGTTGGGAACTGCGGGCGGCTGACGGTTGAGCCGGACCCGCCCGAGGCGCGCAGAGGCAGCAAAGGACAGTACACCCAGAGCTACAGGGTCCCAAACACGTTACAGGTCCGCGACGGGTCGTCCGGCATCCGGAGGGAAAACAATGCGTAGCAGCAAGCGATTGGCAAGCCACAACGGGGCCCTGGTTCAGCAGTCCGGGCCCCTCGACGCGGGCGCACCGGCGGTCGAGGCCCTGGAGCCGCGCCTCTTGCTGAGCCTGATCGGCGTCTCTCCCCAATTCCCTCTGATTTCCTACGACGCCAACGAGGCGGTGTCCTATGACGCCGCCTCGGATGCGCTGCACGTGTCGGCGACCCCGCTGACCCTCGTCAGCCCGCCCTCTCTGCCCGAGTCGATCCTGCTCGGGCAGTTGACCATCGACATCCAGGTCGATGACACGGGCACGCTGGTGGGCGGTGTGCCCGCCGACGACCTGGTCGTTGTCGGCAAGCTTGCCTCCGGATCGCAAGTGGAGACACTGTTGACCGGCGAGATCATCGCCTTCGGCTACCAGGACGGGGGATCAGGACCGTATGACCAGTACGACTTCGTCTTTACCGCAACGGGCGGCAGCCTGCTTGGGGCGTTTGCGGGACTGAACATCGGGGTCATACTGGACAGCGAAAACTCCTCCTTCGTCGGCTCCTTTGCGGCGAACTTCGGGGGCGGTGCTAAAGGCACACTGGGCTCGACCGAGACCCCGCCGGGCGTCGAGGCTGCGATCGAC
>DASRZG010000110.1:0-2311 GCA_035686585.1 Phycisphaerae bacterium | reverse complement strand
CATCCACGGGCCCAGCAGCACCGTCGCCAGGAGCATGGCCAGGATCTTCGGCACGAAGCTCAGCGTGTGCTCCTGGACCTGCGTGGCGGCCTGGAGGATGCTGACCACCAAGGCCACGACCAGCCCGGTCAACAGGATCGGCGCGGCGAGCGTCAGCGTCAGCACGATCGCCTGACGGGCCAGGTCCGTGATTTCGCCCGGTTCCATCTTGTTCCTACGCCTCTATCCAAAGCTCGAGATCAGTGTTCCCACCACGAGGTTCCACCCGTCGGCCAGGACGAATAGCAGCAGCTTGAACGGCAGCGAGACCAGGACCGGCGGGAGCATCAGCATGCCCATCGAGGTGAGGATCGACGCGACGAGCATGTCGATGATCAAAAACGGCAGCAGGATCCGGAACCCGATCAGGAACGCCACCTTCAGCTCGCTGACGGCGAAGGCCGGAATCAGCGAGCCGGTCGGCACGTCGCGCCAGGTCAGGTCCTTCCGCTGCGCGAGCGCGTCGTCCAGGAACAGGTCCACGTCGTTCTGGTTCCTCGCGGCCGTGATCTGCCGGATCATGAAGGCCCGCACGTGGGTTTCCCCGGCCGCGACCGCCTCGGTCTGGGCCGCTTTGCCGGCCATGTAGGGGGCGACGGCGTCCCGGTGGATGTCGTTGAGCACGGGCGCCATCACCACCAGCGTCATCAGGAGCCCCAGTCCGAACAGCACGGAGTTCGGGGGCAGTTGCTGCGTTCCGAGTCCCTGGCGCAGCAGGCCCAGGACCACGATGATCCGGGTAAAGGAGGTCACCAGGACCGCGATGGCCGGGGCGACCGACACGACGGTCACCACCACCAGCCACTTGACGACCGACGACATCGTCCCGCGATCGCTGAGATCGGGGAGATTGCGGAGGACCTGGCCGGGGCCCTCGCCGCCCGGCGCCTGCTGCGCCGCGGCCGGGGCCGCGAGCAGAAGCAGCGTAAGGAGGATGGCTCCGATCCGGCTGCTCATGCGCCGCTCTCTCCGTCCGATGAATCGCGATGGGCGGCAGCGCCTGCGTCGGGTGGTGCCTCCCCGCGCCGTCGCGATTTGCCTCGGAACAAGTCCTTAAGGCCGGTCCCGCCCGCGGCGGCCGCACGCTCGGTCAGCTCCGACACCTCAAGGGGGTCGGTGATCTCGCAGAGGGCGGTCAGCCCGGCCGTTCCGGACCCGACCAGGACCAGCCGGCCGCCCAGCCGAACCAGCAGCAGTCGCTCCTTAGGCGACAGGCTCATCCTGGCCAGGACCTGGATCACGTCGGAATCGGCCGCGGCCTGGCCCCGCGCCCCGAGGCGCCGAAGCAGCCAGCGAAGCCCAAACAGCAGCCCCACCACGATCGCCAGCGCGACGGCAGGCTGCACCCACCTCCAGTCGGGGCCTTTATCCTCGGGGCGGAAGGTCTGGTCCTCGACGCCCGCGCCGCCGACCGGTTTGTCCTCGATGTCGGCCGGCCGGGTCGGCTCGGACGTGCTCGCCACTGGCGCGTCTTCCGCGGGCCGAGTATCGCAATAGGCATTCCGCACAGAGACCAGCGACAGCACCGCCGCTGCCAGCACCGCAGTCCATTGCGCTTTGCGGAACGCCATTTCGGTTCCTTCCGCGCCTTGCCGCGCAGAAACTACAAGGGGGCCGCCTCCCGCGCCCGGCCCGCCGGGGCAAGAATCTGTTTCACCCGGACGCCGATCTTTCCATCCACGGCCAGCAGGGCGCCTTTGGCGAGCAGCCGGCCTCCCACGTAAACGTCCACCAGATCCTCGGCACCGGCGTCCAGCGCCAGCGCGCTGCCGGGGCGAAGCGACGCCGCCTGATCCGTCGCAAGCCACATGCGCCCCAGTTCCACGCGCAGGACCCCGTCCGCCGGGGGCCGCCGCGGATCCCCGTCCGCGGCGCCGGGCGGATCGGCCGCCACCTGCGCGAGCGCGTCGTGAGTTCCTCGTTCTTCGGTCATCCGTCCACCTCGGATTTCCAGGCACCGTGGGCCTGGTAAAGATCGTCCAGGTCCCCGACGGCGGCGCCGCGGAGGCGCGCCTCCCGACGGAGATCGCTTCGGTCGAGCGCCACCTCGAAGGACTTTCGCCGCTGCATCGCGCCCCGCACCGCGTCGCGGCTGCGGTGAAGCTCGCCCACGAGCTCGGACAGCCCCCTTGTCTGTCTCTCGAACGCCCCAGCCAGGTCCGCGACCCGCCGCCGGTACTCCGCCAGCCCGGGCGCCGCGTTGCCGCTGCGGAGCAGGTCCCTCGCCCGGCGGTCCTCGAGCGTCAGTTGCCGCTGCAACTGCTCGATCCGC
>DASRZG010000109.1:0-3120 GCA_035686585.1 Phycisphaerae bacterium | reverse complement strand
CGCGTTTCAGGACCACTCGTGCGGCGAGCGGCGTTGAAGGTTGGGTCCTCTGCAACGCTGGGCCGTGAAACTGGTCAGGTCCGGAAGGAAGCAGCCATAAGCGTGCATCCGGCATGTGCCGGAGGGCTGCCTGGCTGGAGCTTACCCGTTCGTCCGGGCCCGTTGGACCGCATCGAAGCGAGGCGCACGGCATTTTGTAACGACAGGAACCGGGAGCAAGGAACCGGGAACCGGGAAGCCACAGGCCCTACCGGGCTGCCGGTTCCGGGCTCCTGGTTGCTTGACCATAGGAGTCCCGATGGCCTACCTCGTCCTTGCCCGCAAGTACCGCAGCGCGACCTTTGAGGAGGTCGTGGGGCAGGAGCACATCGCCACCACGCTGGTCAACGCCATCAAGACCGGCCGGATCGCCCATGCCTTCCTGTTCGCCGGCACGCGCGGCGTGGGCAAGACCACCGTGGCCCGCATCCTGGCCAAGGCCCTCAACTGCCTCAACGCCCCCGGCGACACGCCCACCCCCACCCCCTGCAATACCTGCGACGCCTGCATCGCCATCGCACGCGGCGACGACGTGGACGTGGTCGAGATCGACGGGGCCAGCAACCGCGGCATCGACGAGATCCGCGAGCTCCGCTCCAACGCCATCTACCGGCCCTCCCGCTGCCGGTACAAGGTCTACTACATCGACGAAGTCCACATGCTCACCAAGGAGGCCTTCAACGCCCTGCTCAAGACCCTCGAAGAGCCCCCCGGACACGTCAAGTTCATCTTCGCCACCACCGAGGCCGACCGCCTGCCCGCGACCATCCTGTCCCGATGCCAGCGGTTCGACTTCCGCAACATCCCCACCCGCGACATCGCCGAGCACCTCACCAAGATCTGCCAGGCCGAGAAGGTCACCGTCGACAAGGCGGCGATCTTCCGGATCGCCCGGGCGGCGGCCGGTTCGATGCGCGACGGGCTGAGCCTGCTGGATCAACTCCTGGCCGCCGGAAGCGGGACGGTGGGGGAGGAGGACGTGATCCGCGTCCTGGGCACGCCGGGTGAGGAGCGGACGGCCGAGATCGTCGGCGCGATCGCCGGAGGCGACCCCGCGGCCGCGTTGGGGGCGTTGGATCGGCTGCTGACGTCGGGTGTGACGCTGGAGTCGGCGATCGCGGCGATCGGGGAGATGTTCCGGTACATGATGCTGATCCAGTCCTGCGGCGCCGACAGCGACCTGGTGGAGCTGCCGGAGTCGCAGCGGGGCCCCGTGGCGGAGCTGGCGGGCCGGTTCACGCTGCCGGCGCTGGTGGGGGGGGTGACCCTGTGCCAGCAGACGCTGCGGAACCTGCGCGGGCTTTCCAGCGGGCGCGGCCTGGCCGAGGCGGCGCTGGTGCGGCTGGCGGCGGCGGACAAGTTCGTGGACGTGGCCAGCCTGACCGCCCGGCTGGAGGCGCTGGCGGCGGGGGGCCGGACGGGTCCGGCGGGGCAGGCGCCGGCGGGTCGCGGGCCGTCGCGGACGCCGTATCGCCCGCCCGAGCCGCCCGGGCAAAAAAAAAAGGACCTGACCCCGGCCGATGGTCCCGCTGAGCCGCCGGCGGGGCGGACCGGTTTACAGTGGGAGGGGGAATATCTCCAGGGGCACTGGCATCAGATCCTGGACGAGCTGGCGCGCCGGCGTCATGGGCACCTGGCCGGGCTGCTGGGGCCGGCGAAGGTGTTGGGCGTGGAGGGGGACACGCTGCGCCTGGGATTCGACGAGCCCCACGAGCCGCTGCGCCGCCGGTGCAGCGAGGGGATGGCCCCGCAGATCGCCGCCGCCTTGGGCGGCTTGTTCGGCAGGTGCGTGCAGTGCGAATACGTCCCGACCGGCGAGTCGGGCGGCGCGTCGGCCGGTGCGCCGGCCGCCCGCAAGCCCGTCCGCACCGTTACCCTTCCGACGGCGGAGCGCGCCAAGATCGCCAACGACCCCGCCGTCAAGGTCGTCACCGACCTGTTCGGCGGCGCCCTGGCGGAAGTCCGCCGCGTGGGGCCGGAGGAGCGAGACGACATGGCCGCCGACGGGTGATGGGGGACGATTCGTTTCATCCGTGCAATCTGTGGTATCTGTGGACTGGACTGGAGAGAGCATGTTTGGTGACCTGGGCAGGATGATGGCGTTGGCCGGCAAGCTCAAGACGGAGCTGCCGAAGATGAAGCGGCGGCTGGCGGAGTCGGAGTTCACCGCCGACGCCGGCGGCGGGGCGGTCCGCGCGACCGTCAACGGCAGGATGCAGATCGTGGAGTTGGAGATTTCGCCCGAACCGGCCGGCGGGGACGTGGGGGCGCTGGCCGACCTGATCAAGTCGGCCGTCGCCGCCGCCCAGGAACAGGCCGCCCAGGCCGCCCGGGACGCGCTGATGGAACTGACCGGCGGGATCAACCTGCCGGGGATGGAAGATATGCTTTGAAACGGCGGGAACCGGGAACCAGGAGCCGGGAGCCGGGAACCGGGAGAAGCGGAGAAGAAGAGGAGAGGGATTGGGGTTGTGGGACGAAAGGTGAAAGGGATGACCGGACAGAGGGATCGCAGCAAGTACGGGGCCAGTCCGTTCGGGTTCGAAGACCTCGATGCCTACAAGGAAGCGCGACAGCTTCGCAGGGCCATCTACCGGCTGGCCAAGACGCTCCCCCCGGAAGAGAAATACGCCCTTGCCCAACAGATGCGGCGTGCCTCGGTGTCGCTGACGAACAACATCGCCGAAGGCTATGGGCGATTCCACTGGCAGGAATCACTCCAGTTCGTCCGGCACTCCCGCGGTTCCCTGATGGAGCTTGTGGACGACTTGAACGTCTGCGAAGATGAGAACTACGCGTCCCAGGAAACGTTGCTCCCGCTGCGAAACCAAGCGGAGACCGTCCTCCGTCTGGTTAACGGCTACGGCGCGTACTTGGAAAGAATGAAGGCTGAATCGTGACTCCGGTTCCCGGTTCCCGGTTCCCGGCTCCCGGTTCCCGGCTCCCGGTTCCCGGTTCCCGGCTCCCGGTTCCCGGTTCCCGGCTTCCGGTTCCCGGTTCCCGGTTCCCGGTTCCCGGCTTCCGGTTCCCGGTTCCCGGCTCCCGGTTCCCGGCTTCCGGTTCCCGGTTCCCGGTTCCCGG
>DASRZG010000108.1:0-3167 GCA_035686585.1 Phycisphaerae bacterium | reverse complement strand
GGATCTCCAGGAACGAATGCTCCGGCGGCAGGGGCTGTTGCGGCGGGGCGGCGCACTTGCCCATCTGCACCGCCAGGGACGGCAGCAGGTACCGCCGGGCCTCGTCGGTGATGTCGGCCTCGTCCCAGGACCCCGCGTGGGGGCAGAGGGCCAACGACATCCGGTGCTTGCCCTGCAACTGGGAGTCGACCTGGTCGGGGTACTCGGCGATGCGGGCGAGGTTGCGCATCTGGTGCGCCCGCATCAGCGTCAGCGCGATGGCGCGGTCGGGGCGGTCCATCACCTCGTACTGCGTCAGCCCCTTGTGGATGACGGCCAGGCCCGTCTTGCCGTCGCTGACGTCGACGAAGGCGATCGAAGGTTGCAGGCCGCTGGCGGGCTCGCGCCAGTCCCGGCTGGCGGGCACGTGCACGTCCCGCTCGACGACGTCGTAGGCCGTCTCGGCGAAGGCCTTGTCCGCGCCGGCGATGTCGGTGGGGAAGACCGCCCGCAGCAGGTGGTCGCGGGCGCGGTTGTCCACGGTCACCTCCACGTCCACCCGCCGGCTGTCGGCCGCGAGGCGGTAGACGCTGGTGATGACGCAGTCGGCCGGCTCGTCCGCCCGCCGCTCGCCGTTGGACCAGACCGGCAGCGGCAGGACCACGCGGGTGCGGATGGACGCCGACAGGGGCCCGTCCTCGACGATCTCGATCTCGGCGGCCGCCCCCAGCGACAGGACGGTCCGCTCCAACTGGCTGTGGGCGCCCGTCCACGGGTCGCCCACCTCCGAGACGTCCTGGAAGTGGTTGAGGTTGCCGAAGACCTTGCCGGTGGGCTTGTGCCGCAGGTCGATCGTGCCGTTGGGATTGGCGGTGAGGGCCAGGGCGTCGTTCTCGATCGTGGCCGCCCCCGTGACCATCGAGCCGGCGCGGTGCTGGTAGCCGCTTGCCGCCTCGACGCGGTACAGGCGGTAGCCCATCGCCGGCAGGCCGTCGGCGCGAAGCCGGATGGTATGGCGCTTCACCGGCAGCCGCAGGGGCAGCTCGCAGGGGCGCTGGAAGGTGGCCTTGTCGTCGACGGCGGAGATCTCCTGGAATGCCACCTCGCGCCCGGCCGGGTCCAGCACGCGGTAGCTCGTCACGCCCCAGTCGGCGGGGAAGTCCACCGTCGCCCACACCACCTCGTCGCGCCGGCGGGGGGTGGGGTTGAACACGGCCAGGAAGATGTCCCGCTCGGCCGCGGCGGAGGTGTCGATCCGCCGGACGATCTCCTCGATGGACCGCCGCCGGATGCCGCCGGCGATGACCTGGATCTTCTCGTTGCGGACGGCGGTCTCGTGGTTGATCCGGTCCATCGACCCGCCGTTGAGGGAGTCGTGTGCCTGGTTGGCCAGCAGCATCTTCCAGGCGCGGGTGAGGTAGAAGGCCGGGTACTCGCGCCCCAGGTTGGCGGCGATGGCCGCCCACGGCTCGGCCCAGCGGATCAGCGCCAGCTCGCTGGCGCGGTTCCCCTGGCGGATGTCGGGGCGGTTGCCCATCACCGACGGCAGCAGGTCCGTCCAGACGCCCTCGCGGAGGGTGTGCCGCATCTCGCCGGTCAGGACGTTCAGGTCGATGCCGTCGCGCTCGATGTGCTCGCGGACGGTGCGGACGTATTCCGGCAGCGACGAGTGGCGGAGGGCGCCGGCGCCGAAGACGCGGTTGGCCTCGTCGATGATGCGGACCTCGGCCTCGTGCGGCTCGACGCTGTCGTCGCACTGCATCGCCAGCCCGCAGGGCGTGCGGGTGCCGCGGATCTCCTCCGAATCGAGCCGGGCGAGGGCGTCGGGGAGGTTTTCCGGGTGGAAATCGCCCGCCGGCTCGAGGACGTAGTAGCAGGTGGTGGATTGCCCGTCGCACAGCCGGACCGGCAGGCCGCCGTCCTCCCAGTGGTGGGTCATCTTCGCGTTGTCGCGGTGGAGCACGACGGGGCGGTAGACGAAGTAGAAGAAGTTCGCCCGGGCGTAGTCGCCCAGGCGGAACCCCAGCACGCGCGACCCGTCGGGGGCGTCCCACCAGTACTCGGCGTCCGGGCAGACGGTGCGGTTGATGCCACGATAGAACAGGGCCGAGTCGATGCCGAAGTTGCGGAGGATCTGGGGCAGTTGCGACGGCTGGCCGTAGCCGGCGGGGGTGTACCCGACCGCCATGCGTGGGCCGTACTGCCCGCAGACCTTGGCTCCCATCAGGAAGTTGCGGACGAGCGATTCGCCGCAGACCATGCTGGCGGCGGGCAGGGTGTACCACGGCCCGATGAGGATCCGCCCTTCGCGGATCCGCTCCAGCAGCCGGTCGCGGTTTTCGGGGCGGGCTTCGAGGTAGTCTTCCACCAGGGCGACGTGCCCGTCGAGGTGGTAGTGCCTGTACTTCGGCTGGCGGTCGAGCAGGTCCAGCAGGCCGTCGATCATCTCGACCAGGAGCATCCGCGTTTCCTCGAAGGGGAAGCGCCACTCCCGGTCCCAGTGGGTCAGGGAGATCAGATGGATGCTGTGTTTCAGCTTGGGCATCGGTCACCTCGCTGGTTCCGCGCGGGCGGGTCGGGAAAGGTCATTCTGGCGACCGTCGCGGCAAATGCAAGGGCAACAAGGCCCTCGTTTAGCCGCGACCCGCAGGGGAGCGCGACCGTTCCCGTACATGGCGCGTTGGGATTCACCCCGCACGTTCCCCGCGGGACCTCCAGGCGCATGCGAAGGCACTGTCTCCGGCGATGGACGCGCTCCCCTGCGGGTCGCGGCTAAACGGGTGCGATCACCTGATCGGCGGGGGCGGGGGGATGTTGGCGGGCATCTGCTCGATGTGGTGCTGGTGTTGGCAGTGCGGGCAGATGACCAGCGCGCCGCCGGTGTTCCGGATCATCTTCCTGCACGCGCGGCAGGCGAAGGCGGGATAGGCCGCCATCTCGTTGCACTGGGGGCACTTGGCCGGAAAGGCGACGTCATAGGGGAAGTTGGACTCGCCGCTGTTCTTGCAGGACTCGCAGATGTACTTGAGCGTGTGTCCGGCCTCGTAGACCTTGCGGGCCTTGGAGCTGCCCCGCTCGTTCCACTTGCGATAGCCGGCCCATCCGGCCACGCCGATCAGGAGGATGACCACGATGATGGTCACGACCTTGCCCGCGCCCTCGTTGATCCAGGCCCGGAACCCGCCGCC
>DASRZG010000107.1:0-2459 GCA_035686585.1 Phycisphaerae bacterium | reverse complement strand
CGATCGGCAGGTACCTCCTCCAGGCGGTGCAATGGCCGCTGGCGGTCGCCACCGCCGACCAGCCGCTGCGGCTGCGGACCATCACCGTGACCGAGGCCTTCATGACGTACCTGCGGGTATGCCTGCTGGCCGGGGCGGTGCTGGCCAGTCCCTACATGCTTCACCAGATGTGGCAGTTCATCGCCGCCGGGCTGTACGAGCGCGAGCAGAAGGCGGTCCGCAAGTACCTCCTGCCTTCCGTGACGCTGTTCGTGACGGGAGTGGTGTTCTTCATGGTGGTGGTCGCGCCGCTGGTGATCCGGTTCTTCGTGACCTTCGGGTACAGCAGCTACCCCGCGCCCCCGGCCTGGGGGGTGCACTGGTACAGCCAGCACATCCTCCGCGTGGCGCCCACCACCGCGCCGGCGGCGACGCAGGCCGCCCAGGCGGGCCTGGAGCCCATGCTCCGCGTGGGGGAGTACATCTCCTTCGTCACCACGCTGGGACTGGTGTTCGGCGTGGCCTTCCAGACGCCGCTGGTGGTGCTGTTCCTGGCCCGGTCCGGGCTGGTGTCGGTTCAGTCCATGCGCTCCTCCCGGCGCTACGTGCTGCTGGTGATCCTGATCCTGTCGGCCATCCTGACCCCCGCCGACGTCGGCAGCATGATCGCCCTGGCGGTGCCCATGTACCTGCTGTACGAGATCGGCCTGCTGGCGGCGGGGCGGACCAAGCGAGATGAGACCTGAGCGAATCCGGACCACCCTCGCCCGGGCGCTGGAGCTGCTCCAAGCGGAGCACGGGCGGCGGCAGTGGCAACCCGAGGGGTCGGCGGTGGGGGAGCTGATCGGGACCATCCTGTCGCAGAACACCACCGCCGCCAATTCCTCGGCCGGGTTCCGCCGGTTGTGGCGGCGATTCCGGTCGTACGAGGCCATGGCCGACGCGCCGGTGGAGGAGATCGAGCGGTGCATCCGCGTCTGCGGGCTCAGCCGGATCAAGGCGCCCCGGATCCGCTCCATCCTCCGACAGATCCGCGACCGTGGCCCGGGCCGGCGGATCCGCCTGGCGTTCCTCGACGAGATGCCCGTGGCCGAGGCCACCGACTACCTGCTGGGCTTCGACGGCGTGGGGCCCAAGACGGCCGCGTGCGTGCTGATGTTCGCCTTCAGCAAGCCGGTCTTCCCCGTCGACACCCACGTGGGGCGGATCGCCCGGCGGCTGGGGGTGGTCGACGACGGGGCATCGCCGGAGCGGGTGCAGGAAAAGCTGACGCCCCTGATCGCCCCGGGCGACCGGTGCGAGCTGCACCTGCTGCTGATCGCCCACGGCCGGCAGATATGCCGCGCCCGCAATCCGCGGTGCAACATCTGTCCGCTCCTGCGGATCTGTGCCCACGGACGTACCACGGGAACCGGGCTTGCCACGGCGTAGCCGAAGGCGAAGCCGGGAACCAGGAACAAAGGAACCGGTGTCAACGTGAGCCGCGCAGCGGCGACTGCCAATAGCCTCGGGCGCCAGCCCGTGGACGCGGATCGCCCCCAACCAATGGGAGCCCCGTCAGGGGCGATTGAGGCCTCCGTCAATCGCCCCATCCGGGGCTCTGTTCGGCTGGGCGCTCACCATCCCACGGGCACCGAAGGCATCTACGCTTCGCTACGACTCGCGCCCGAGGCTACGGCCAGTCGCCGCTACGCGGCTGCGGTCTGGAACCCGGGCCCTTGACGCCCCGGCGGTCAGGCTGTAGCGTAGGCCCATCGGCCCAACGATCTTTTCCATGGGGTAACAGGATGCGGGAATCTGGCGGAACAACTTGCCTCCGGCCTGGCGCCACGAAGAGGCGGTTGGTTCACGTTGTTCGATATCCTGTCCCCGGAATTTCCTCCAGCACGCAATCTGGGCCGTCCAAAACGCTGGAGGCTTCCGATGAACCAAGAACAGGTCAAAGACATAGCGATCAGGTTCATTGCAGATCAGACGGCCCAGCATGAAGCCAAGTTCGGCCCGTCCAGATTCTGCTACCACCTTCACGAAGTTAGGCCACCGACGGACTCACCTCCGGGACAATGGGCCGTCGTCTTCCTCATCACCACGAGAGATGGAAGCCCAGTAGATGGGCCAGCCGTTGTCTTTGTGGACGATCGAAGCGGCGAGGCGAGGTTTCTAGATTAGCTTGCCTGCCACCGCCCCGGCAGCAATTCGGCCAGGCGATCGTGCGGGTGGGTGGGCGGCGATGCGGGTGAGAACGGCCGTACGCGCCCGGTAAAGCACAGGGGGCGGTGCGGAGCGTAGCGAACGGGAGGTTGACCGGATACACGAGGCACGGACTGAACCAGGCCATCGGGCGCGACGGCGGCGTTGGGGTCGCGCCTCGGGCGATCCTGGACGCCGTGAAGAGTCCTGTTCAGATCATCCAGCAATCCGGCGGACGAACACTCTAGAAATCCCGGGACAGGATATGGTTTTTGTGTTGACATCCTGCA
>DASRZG010000106.1:0-6017 GCA_035686585.1 Phycisphaerae bacterium | reverse complement strand
CGTCGCGGCCGCGTCCGCCTCCAGCACCCGCCCCGCCGCCACCGAGCCGGTGGTGCTGGCGCGGGGGCTCAGGACGTTCAGGAAGGTGTCGAAGTTGGAGGGGTCCTTGGGCGAGATCTCGATCCGCCAGTTGCCGTAATCGTGATACGACTGCTCGGTGTAGCCGTCCTGGTTGGCGCCGTCGTACCCGTCGGCGTCGTTGCCGTCCGTTTCCACGTAGTACCGCCAGCTCGTCCCGCCGACCTTGTTGACCGTGTAATCGGCCGGGGCGAGCACCTGCAGGAACAGCTTCCCCGATCCGTTGGTCATCGTCATCGTGTCGCCGGCGATCGTATTGCCGTCGACCTCGATGATCCCGTTGCTGAAGCTGCTGCCCGCCGCCAGCGACTCGGTGCCGCCGATGAACTTGTTGGGCGTGTGCAGCAGCCACTTCTTCTTGTAGGCGGGGTCGGTGCTGTTGACCCGATCGAAGACGATCAGCACGTCCTGGTCCTGGAGGTAGACCATCTGCCGGGTGACGAGGCTGACTTTCCCGCCCTGGCCCTGCGAGTCGTACAGCGTGGAGTTGTACGCGCGGGTGATGTTGCTGGCCACGTAGCTGTAGTCGCCGTCGACGTTGTCGAAGGCGGTGATGTCGCCGGTCTCGTAGTTCTTGCCGGAGGTCTTGTTGGCCACCCAGTACTCGTAGCTGGGCAGGACGCTGCCGGTCTGGTTGATCAGCCTCTGCCCGCCGTCGTTGAGGTATCCGCCCGCCGGGGGCACGCCCAGGGCGTTCCACGTCTCGTCGGGGCGCTGGATGAGGATCGAGTTGGCGGAGACCGTCCGGACGTAGTAGTTCAGCCGGTGCACGCCCTGGTAGTCCCCCCCGTACCCGCCCGAGTTGATCACCAGCTTGGAATGCTTGAACATCGTGAACGTGCCCTGGTCCTGGTGACCGTGATGCGCCAGGTAGTCGCCCGCCTTGAAGCTGATCTGCGTGTCGCCCACGTCCCACCCCTGCTTCATCACCACCTGCCCCAGGCCGTCCCGGCCAAAGACCATCGCCCGCGGCAGGGCGTCGTTCAGGCACGCGCCGGGGTCGGCGGGGTCGTACCCCGCGGGCTTGGGCTGGTTGGGGTCGTACCCCACCGGGGCCATCCAGGCGTAGTAGGAGTGATACGGCGTGGAATCGTACCGGTCGCGGACGAGCTGGGCCCAGGCGGCCAGGGCCGGCTCGCCGGTGGCCATGGCGTACAGGTCCAGCGACCGCCCCGGCGTGCCGTTGGTGATCGTCACGGCCCCGGCCACGTCGCCGTAGCGGTTGAAGCTGCCGTCTCCGCGTTCGGTGTAGGCCTGCCAGTAGCCGAAGGACCGCAGGGCGTCCATCGGGTCGGCCACCGGCAGCGACGGCGAGGCGGTCACGGCCGAGGTGTAGCTCATGACCGCCAGCGGAAAGTTGACCGCGCGGTTGTTGGTCCAGTAGGTCGGGCCCTCGTCCCACCCGCCGATGACGTCGCAGGCCTTGAGGGTCTGCCCCCAGTGATTCCACGCCCGGTTGCGGAGGGTGTCATAGGTGCTGTTGCCGGCCGGCAGGGCCAGCGCGGCGATCCACGCCGCCGCTCCCACCGCCGCCCGCCCGTGCCACAATGACGGGCCGTTGGTGTCCAGGTCGTCCAGGGCGCTGTCCACCCACGAGGCCAGCTTCGACTCGATCGTGGCGAGCTTGCCCGACAGGTTCGCCGGCGGGGTGGTCCCCTGCCAGGCGCTGTAGATCCAGTCATACGCCAGGGCCCACTGGATGCCCTGCTCGGCGAAGTTCTCCGTGTCCGAGTAGGACAGGCCGCCCGAGACCATCAGGTTCAGGGCGTTCTCCGCCCGCGAGAGGCTTCCGGTGGCCACGTATCGGCTGGCCTCGTGGATCGGGTCGTTGTTGTAGCCGGTCCCGGTCAGCCAGTAGTTGAACTCGCTCCGCCAGGGGTTGCTGCCGCCGTTGGCGTTGACCACGTTGCGGACGTCCTGGTAGGTCCGCGTCCCGTTGGACCCGTCCGGCGTGAACACCAGCCGGGGGTGCACGTCGCGAACCGTGACCGTCTGGCCCCACGCGGCCGGGACTGCCAACAGCAGGACCATGACAATCAGGGGCGTCGGAATGGATCGCGCGCGCATCAGGCCGCTCCTCCTTTCCTCCCGCCGCCGGGCACATCCCCGTGTCCTTGCCGCCGGGAGAAGCCATAATCAAACGGGCGGCCCCGGGCCGCCCGTATCGTTTACTGCAGCATTTCTACCCCGTCGCCGCTCACCGACGCCGCCGGAGCACGCCCAGCCCGCCGATCGCCAGCAGCGCCAGCGACGCCGGCTCGGGAACGCCCGTCTCGCCCGAATAGGTCGCGGTGCCTTCCTCGAAGATGTTGTCGGCGATGGGGTCGTAGTCCGCGCCGATCAGTCCCGACAGGTCGATGTGCCCGCGGATGACGCCCGCCTGGCCGAGAAGGTCCTTCGCCACCGCCAGCGACCCGCCGACCAGCGTGCCCATCCCCTCCAGCACGAAGGTGTCGTCCCCCGCGTAGCCGTACATGCTCACCGCGTCGAGCTGGACCGCCCACAGCAGCTCGTTGACCGCCGGCGTGCCCGGGGTCACCGTGGTGCCCCAGATCTCCACGTCCGCGATCATCTGCGCCTCCGCGCCGGCGCCCGTGCCGATCAGGCTCACCGATGGGAACCCCGGCGCCGCAATCGCGTCCGTGCCGGTGAACTTCACCGCCAACTGCAGGTCGGCGGCGTAGTACCGCGTCCCGCCCTCCTCGTACCACAGCGGAATCGCCGGGTCCAGCAGCGGGTAGTTCGGCCAGTACGCGGTGGCCTCATACTTGGTCATCAACTCGTTACCGGCCGCGTCCTTCGAGATCAGCAGGTCCGGCAGCGAGCCGCCCGTGACGTAGCGCAACTGGGCGCTGAAATTGATCTCCGGACCGTCGATCGTCGGGATGATGGGCATCGCCTGAGCGGCCGGCGCAACCAGCATCACCGCGCCCAGAAGAGAAACACAGAGCGTCACAGAATTGCGATCGAGCATGAGCCTGCTCCTCCGTTTCCTGCAGCACCTCATGAGCTGAGCCTGAGTCGGCCTGCAAATCGAGCCGTTCGCGGCCACCTTGCCGCCGCATGCGCACAGCCATTGAGCGTATAGACTGCCACCTGCAACGAATCTACTCCCGCACTATAATCGCAAGTATCCATTCTGTCAAGGTGCGCAATCCGGGCACCAAGGGGAATATGCACCCGGGACATTCCCTTTCACCTACGGAGCCTGTCTGACGCCCCCGGCGCAGACGGGCGGGCGCGAGGGGAAGTCGCGCCCGCACGTGCTTAACTAAACTGGTTTTACGCGAATCCAAGTCACAGGACGGCCAGGGCGGCCGCGGCGAGCAGGTCCACGTCCAGGTCCAGGTCCCCCGCCTGGGCGGGGAGCCAGGCGGAGGAAGTCGCAAGGCTGTCGACCGCAATCACTTCCGCCTGACCGCTGGGCCTGGGCAGCAGCGTCGGCAGCGCCGGGGCGGGCTGGATGGCGACGGGGGCGGCTGTCAGGTCGGCCGGGAGGGCCACCGCTTCGGCCTGGTAGTAGACCGGCGTATCCTGCGCCGGCGTGGCCCCGCCCTCCCCGCCGGCCACCTTGCCGGAGCCCTTGCCGTAGTTCTCCGCCAAGGCGACCAAGTCGGCGATGCCCACCTGGCCGTCGCGGTTGAAGTCGCCATCGGCCCACGTCACGCGTACGTCCTCGCCATAGTGGTCCGCCAGGGCGGACAGGTCGGCAATGCCCACCTGACCGTCGCAATTCGCGTCTCCCATGTAGGTTACGCATGTCAGCGTCTCCTGCGACCCGGCGTTGTCGTTGCCGACGGCCACCAGCGCGCCGGAGCCGTTGTACAGCGCCAGCAGCGGATTGACGGCGGGGTCAGCGGTGACGGTGAACGTGGTGAGCCCGCCGTCCTCGGCCGTGAAGGTCCACCCGTCGCGGTCGAGGGCCGAGTCCAGGTACAGGGCCGAGCCGTCGATGTCGCCGTCCAGGTTCGTCGGCCCGTAGTAGTCGATGGTCGAGTAGGTCAGCGGCACGTCGTACAGGTCGAACTGCACGTCCAGGTCGGCCTCCCCGCTGGTATACCAACTCCCTCCGGCGCCGATGAGGTAGGTGGCCCCGGAAATCACGCCGGCGTAAGTGAACTCCGCCGGGCCGGTGTAGGCGCTGTTGGCCGCCAGCATCGTGCCTGCCTGGCTGTAGAGGCGGACGTAGGGCTTGAGGACCCCGTCGCCGGCCATGGTCACGGTCAAGGCCTTGGCGTTGACCGGGGCGACGATCGTGTAGAAATCCTGGTCGGACTTCGGGCTGATGGTCACGACGGTCCCGCCGGCGCCGGTGTTCGGATCAATGGTCAGGGACGGCGTGCTGGGGAAGCTGGGCGCGTTGATGGTGAGGGCGTAATTGCCCGCGCCCTGCCCGCTGAAGCTGTCCATGTAGATGGAGTAGACGCCCGTGCCCGGGATGTCGTAGTTGAACACGGCGGCCGTGGAGCCCATGGCGACGTCGTAGGCCACGCGGTTGCCCGCCGAGTCGTACAGGCCCAGCACGATGTCGGCAAAGTCGCCGCTGGTTCCGGTCAGCGCGACGGTCCCCGCCGACTCGGGACGGATCTCCATGATCAGCGGATCGCCGTCGGGCACCGGGTGCAGGCCCGTCTGGTCGCCGAACTGGCTGGGAACCAGCCAGGCGAAGTCCGGATCGGTGGCGGGATTGATCGTCGTGGGCAGGGCGACGGAGAAATCCATGCTGATACTGAAGGCGCCCTGGCCGATGTTGCGGACGCTGAAGTCCGCCGTGACCGGGCCCAGGTTCAGCATGTTGCGGTCCAGCTCGAAGTTCGTGCCCACCAGGTCGGGCTTGCCGTCGATGGCGACCTCATCCTGGCTGACCCACTCGCCCAGGTTGCTGTTGTTGCCCTCCATCCCCGACCCCTCGGTGATGGTGTTGTCCGGGTCCACGATCATGCCGATCCACACGTCGTCCTCGACGGTGAACCCCGGCGGCAGCGAGGTCTCCGGCGGCAGGGTGAGGGTGGTCGACCCGCTGACGGTCTGCCCGGCCGCCGTCCCCCCACTGATCCAGACGTAGTCGAGGTAGTAGTCGGTGCCGGCGGAGATGTAGTTGTTGCTGGACAGGTAGAACTTGACGTAGAACCCCCCGGAGGCCTGCGTGCCGTAGTTCTTGACCGAGTAGTTGTAGGTGAGGCTGTCGCCCCAGACCAGCGTGTCGGGGCTGGCGTTGGCGTACGTCGGCGCCAGGTCGATTGCGTTGTAGGCGGGGGAGAAGTAAGTCCCGCCGTGGATGCCCCAGTCGTCGCCGGCCGAGATGCCCCGCCAGTCGAACCAGTGGATGCCCGGGTCGCTCGACCAGGTGGTGTAGCAGGCGTACTGGTTGGTCGGGCTGGTGCGGTAGCCGATGATCGGCACGAAGTGGTCCGTCCCGCCGTTGCCGTCGCTGTCGACCAGGAACACCATCGGCCTGCCGGCGTTGATCTCGTTCTGGAGGTCGGTGAACGTCAGCGCACCGTAGGTCTCGTTCCAGGAGTGGGCGGCGGAGTAGTTCCCCATGTCGCTGTAGCCGATGAAGGCGTTGTCGACGTCGTCGAAATACGACCAGCCGTAGGGCAGCGGGTCGCGAGAGGTCTTCATGAAGTCGGCGATGGAGTTGTCGGCGTGGTGCGGCGCGGGGGCGTCGGGGGTGGGCACCCAGTCGGCGTCGTGACCGGCCGAGGCGATCCCGGTGTTCACGTTGGCGGTCTGGGTGTCGGCGTCGCCGACGAAGTAGTTCGGGTAGGCCAGCATGTCCCAGTAGCCCAGCACCATCGCCGCCGCGGTGGGCCCGCAGCCGCGGTACCAGAAGTATTCCGGCACGTTCGACAGCACCTTCGAGCCGGTCGGGGATAGATCGCCGCCGGCCACCTCCGTGTAGACGTACCCCTGGGGGGGGAGTCCAGCCCCTGGTC
>DASRZG010000105.1:0-29765 GCA_035686585.1 Phycisphaerae bacterium | reverse complement strand
CGGGGGCGCGGTCCGTCGTACCCACCTCCAGCACGCTGAGCAGGCGCGTCAGGTCGGTGCTGAGCCTCGTCTGCTCGTTCAACTCGCCCGCCAGCCGGGCCTGTTCGTCCAGCAGCCGCTGCTGCTTCTGGGCCAGCCCGTCTCGCTCCTCAAGGAGCTTGCTGAGCTTCGCCTCCAGCTCGGTCGCCAAAGCCCGGGCGTCGCCGGCGGTCTGTTCGTTCCGCGAGGCCGTCTGCCGGGCGTCGCACAGGTCCTTCTCCAGCGCCGCCAGCTCGCTCTGCCGGGACTCGATCGTCCCGTTGAGGGCGGCGATCTGCTCGCCGGACTTGCCGACCTGACCGGTCAGGTCGCGCTCGGTCTGTTCGAGCCGGACCAGCTCGGTCTTGGCCTGGGACAGGTCCGACCGCGTCCGCTCCAGCTCGGCGGTCACCGTCGAGCCGGCGTTGCGGACCAACTCGAGCTGGCGCTGCGCCTCGCGCAGGCTGGTGCCGGTCTGCTGGAGCTCGCTGCGGGCGTGCTGGGGCGTGATCATGTACCCGACCGCGCCGCAGGCGACCGCCACGAGGGCGCCCACCAGCACCCGGCGCAGCGGCGAGCCACGGTGGGTTGTCGGGGCGTCGGGGGGCGCGGCGGCCTCGGCCGCCCGGGCGGCCTGTTGGGCCATCTTCGCCGATTCGGACGGCGCCGCGCCGTCCGGGCCGGGGCGGCCCGGGGAGGCCGTCGAGGGTTCCCGCGATTCGTTTCCGCTTCCAACTTCTTTCATCTCAGCCATTTCGAGTCCTTTCCCTCCCGCCCTGACCCACGGAAGGTTGGTAACGATACGCGCACTTTGCCGTGCGACTTGCAGGGCATATCGACCGCGCCCCGGGGCGGCTTAAGCACTGCGCAATGGCCTGTGGGGCAATTCGTTCGGCAGGGGCGCCAGTGGCCTGGCGGCGCGGGTTCTGGTATCGTGGGGACCCGGCCTGACGCGCCGGCCGACGGGACGAGGCCGCCATGGAAACGACCCTCATCACGATGCACACGCGATTCGGGATCGCACCGGTGGACGAGCGGATCTTCGGCGGATTCCTCGAGCACATCGGGCGGGCGGTGTACGGGGGCGTGTTCGACCCCGCCGGCGCCCACGCCGACGAATCCGGCTTCCGCCGCGACGTCTGCGACGCCCTGGGCCGGCTGGGGATGACGGCGATGCGCTATCCCGGCGGCAACTTCGCCAGCGGATATCACTGGCTCGACGGCGTGGGCCCCGCCGACCGCAGGCCGACGGTCCGCGACCTGTCGTGGCAGTCCGTCGAGACCAACCGGTTCGGCACCGACGAATTCCTCGCCCTCTGCCGCCGGATGGCCTGGACGGGCATGCTGACGGTCAACCTCGGCACCGGGACGCCCGAGGAGGCCCGCAACTGGGCCGAATACTGCAACTGCCCCGCCGGCACCCGGTATGCCGACCTGCGCGCCGCCAACGGACACCCCGACCCCCACGCGGTCAAGCTGTGGTGCCTGGGCAACGAGATGGACGGCCCGTGGCAGCTCGGCCACGTCCCCGCCGACGTCTACGCCGTCCGCGCCCAGCAGGCGGCCAAGATGATCAAGGACGTCGACCGCACCGTCGAGCTGGTGGTCTGCGGCTCGTGCGGGACGACCATGCCCACTTACATGGAATGGGACCGGGTCGCCCTGGAGGCGATGGGCGACCTGGCGGATTACCTCAGCATCCACCGCTACGTCGGCAACCGCAACGACGACACCGCCGACTACCTGGCCGTCACCGGCAGCATCGACCGGCAGATCGAGCAGGCCGACGCCGTCTGCCGCTACGTCCAGGCCCGCCGGCGCAGCGCCAAACGCGCCTACGTCTGCTTCGACGAGTGGAACGTCTGGTACAAGAACCACCAGACCGACGGGGCGGGCCAGGTCGCCCCGCCCCTGCTGGAGGAGGTCTACAACCTCGAGGACGCCCTGGTGGTGGCGGGGTTCCTCCACAGCTTCCTCCGCCACGCCGACGTGCTGAAGATCGCCAACCTCGCCCAGATCGTCAACGTCATCGCCCCGCTGATCACCCGAGGCGACGAGCTGCTGATCCAGCCCACCTTCCACGCCTTCGAGATGATCTCCGCCCGCCGCCGGGGCGTCTCGCTGAGGCTGGCGGTCGAAGGCCCCGCCTACGAAAGCCCCAGCTACGGGCCGACGCCGATTCTCGACGCCGCCGCCGTCCTCGACGGCGACCGGCTGAACGTCTTCGCCACCAACCGCAGCCTCGACGAGGACGCGGAGGTCGAGATCGACGTCGCCGACCGCGACGTGACCTCCCTCGAAAGCGCCGAGATCCTCACCGGCCCCGACCCCAAGGCCGCCAATTCCTTCGACCGCCCCGACGCGGTCGCCCCGGCCGCTTTTGACGACGTGGCGATCAAGAACGGCAAGGCACGGGTCAAGCTGCCCCCGCTGGCCACCGCGGCGATGACGTTCCACCTCCGTTGAGGCGAACCGACCGATGGAGAACATGGACCTGTTCGGCAAGACGTTCGAGTGCACCTGCGGCAGGACGCACACCATCGTGCCGGGGGAGGTGGTCTACGCCGACGACGCCCTGGCGCAACTGCCGGCTGTGTGCGCGCGGGTGACCGACGGGCGGAACGTCGCGATGCTGATGGACGCCCGCACCCGCGCCGCGGCCGGGGCGGCGGCGGCCGAGACGCTGTCCGGGGCGGGCTGGAACGTGACCGTGCTGCTGGTCGACGATCCGGCCGGCGGCTCGCCGGTCTGCGACGATCACACCATGGACGCCCTGGCGCCGAGGCTGGGCGCACCGGAGCTGGTCGTGCCCGTCGGCGGCGGGGTGATGAACGATCTGGGCAAGTGGATCGCCATGGACCGTGACCTGCCCTACGTGGCCGTCGCCACGGCCGCCAGCATGAACGGCTATGCCTCCAGCAACATCGCCCCGACCGTCGACGGCGTGAAGCGGCTGGTGTACGGGCGGGCGCCGCAGGCGATCGTCGCCTCGCCGGCCGTGCTGCTGGACGCCCCATACCGGCTCACCGCCTCCGGGCTGGGGGACGTGCTGGCCAAGTCCGTCAGCTCGGCCGACTGGTACCTCAACCACCTGCTGTTCGGCGATTACTACTGCCGGCGATCGGTCGGCCTGATCGCCGAGATCGAGTCCCTCTACTTCGACCGCCCCGAGGACCTCCGCGACGGAAGGCCCAACGCCATGGAGGCCCTGTTCGCCGCCCTGCTGCTGACCGGCGTGGCGATGACCATGGCCGAGACCTCCAGCCCGGCCTCCGGCGGGGAGCACCTGATCGGGCACAGCCTGGACATGATGTCGTCGCTGGACGGCGCGGGGCACGACCTCCACGGCCGGCAGGTGGGGATCGGCACGGTGCTGGCGTCGGAGCTGTACCGCCGCGTGCTGGCGGTCGAATCGCCCGCCTTCGTCGCCCCCGTCGAGGCCGTCGACCGCGCCTTCTGGGGCCCGCTGGCCGACGTGGTCGAGGCCGAGTACGTCCAGAAGATCCCCCGCCTCCACCAGGCCGTCGAGAAGCTCTCCGCCGGCAGCACCTGGGACGAGATCCGTTCGGTCCTGTCAGCGATGGTCCGCACCCCCGAATCCATCCGCGACTGCCTCGTCCGCGCCGGCGCCGCCTGCCGGGCGGCCGACATCGGCTGCTCGCGCGAGCGGCTCACCTGCGCCCTGATCCACGGCCGCCAGATGCGCCCCCGCTTCACCGTCCTGGACCTGGCCGCCCTGCTGGGCCTTCTGCCCGCGGCCGCGGATGAAATCGTGGAAGCGTTTGCGTAAGGGCGGGTGCCACAGGCAGCTTGCAGCCTGTGCGGGACGTGGACGGGTGCTCGCCGAGCGTCCCGCCCCCTGTCCCCACGGGCTGCAAGCAGCCCGTGGCACCCGGGGCTCGCGAACAGGTACTCGTGGGCCGGGCGGTCAGGGGTTCTCTACGGGCACCCCGAGCCGGGCCAGCTCGCAGGCGATCTGGTCGGTGCCGTCGGCGAGGATGGTCTTCATGCCGAGGCTCCGGGCGGTGCGGAGGTTCTCGGGGGAGTCGTCGATCATGACGACGGTGCGGGGGTCGAGCCCGAGGTAGTCCAGCACATGGCGGTAGCAGTCCGGCTCGGGCTTGCGGACGCCCATCTCGTAGGAGACGAAGATCCGCTCGAAGTGGCGGAGGGCGTCGGTGAGGCGGGGGCGCCAGACGGCGTCGTGGGCGGCGTTGGTGTTGGTCAGCACCACCAGCCGCAGGTGGGACGCCAGCCGCGCCAGCAGGAGGTCGATGCCGGGGATCGGCTCCTTCAGCAGGCTGTTCCAGCCCTCGAGGAAGTCCTCGAACGCCAGCGGCCTGCCGATCAGCTCGAGGGCGTAGGCGTAGTACTCGTAGATGTCCATCTGGCCGCGCTCCATCATCTGGTAGCGCGTGTCCTGGCGGAAGGGGTCGATGATCTCCTCGGTGCTCGCCCCCAGGGCCCGGGCCCAGTGCCGGGGGATGGCGCCGACGCTGACGTCGATGATGACCCCCCCGAGGTCGAAGACGGCGGCCTGGATGTCCGAGTTGCCCTTCATGTCCCGGCTGTGATCAACTGGGCCAGCGTCCGGCGGAGCTGGGACATCTGCCAGGCGGAGAGCTTGCCGAAGCGGAGGGCGTCGGCATTGTCGGCGGCCGCGCCGGCGGCGGTGCGGGCGCGGAGATCGACCGCCGGGGCGACCATCGCCCGGAGCTGGCGGCGATTCAGATTGTATTTGTCGGCCACGATGTTGAAGTATTCGGCCAGCTGCTCGGCATCCCTGAAGGCCTTGAGGCGCATGTCGGCCACGGGGGCGGTGCCGAATCGCCCGCCCGGCGCGAGCAGGGCGTTGCCTCCCCCCGGCGGGTCGCCGGCATCCAGGGCCTTGTCGCTGCCCATCGCCTGCCAGGGCAGGGCGGCCGACGAGCCGTTGAGGTAGGCCCCGACGATCCACACCACCGAGCCGAGGTTGGAGGAATCGTCGCGGTTGGCGCTGCCGTAGGTCCGCAGCGACAGCGGCGCCTGCTCGGAGAGCTCGCGGCAGCGGCGGATCATGGCCGCCTCGCCCGAGGCCCCCGTGCCGAAGTGCACCACGTCCACCGCCCCGTCCAGCACACGCCCCTGCCACTGCGGGCGCGAGATGTCGGCGCGGAAGACCCACTGCTTCTCCTCTCCCACGCGCCGCCCCGACATCCACAACCGGCCGAAGAACTGCAGCGCCAGCCAGTCGTCCCAGTGGTACGGCTCGTCCGTGGTCCACCACATGTTCACGCCGAAGTCGGTCCGGTGCGTGTTCTTGCCGACGAAGATGCACTGCATCTCCGTCCGATCCCAGCCCTTGGCCTTAAAGTGCTCGACGAACTGCCGCTGGACGGCGGTGAAGGCGTCCTTGTAGTCCCGGCTGAGGGCGTCGGCGATGTACGGGGCGGTCATGTAGTGCGTGACCAGGCCGGCGCGATCGTCGCCCTTCTTCGGCCAGTAGCCCGGGTAGTTGTAGGTCTCCTTCGTCAGCTCGGTGGGCCAGGAGTCGAAGTAGGGCAGGGAGACGGCCTCGACGGGCACGCCCGCCCGGCGGCAGCTCCGGAAGGCCTCGCCCGACAGCAGCGGGCCGACGCGCCGGTCGTAGTCGTCCCAGATCACGCGGATGTCCCTGCCCGCCCCGGCCAGCTTCGGCGTCCAGCGCCGGTAGAACAGCACGCTGCGATGCTGGTGGGCGAGGCGATAGAAGTCGTGGGCCTCCCGCTCGGACAGCGAGTACGTGTTCAATTGCGGCCAGAAGCACAGCTCATCCGGCAGGGCGAAGTCCAGGACCTCCAGGGACACCGGCAGGGAAACCGACGCACCCCCCGCGGACACCGTCGCCGAGCCCGAGTACGCCCCGGCCGGGGCGGTCTTGGGGACGTACACGTCCACGTACACGCCCTGGTTTCGCTGGTCGGGGAGCTTCCGGGCCGGGTCAGGGATGCGGAGGGTGTCCCCGGCGGCCAGGGGCACACAGTAGGCGGGCTGCCACTGTTTGGCGGCGTTGCGGGCGTACCAGTTGCGGTACAGCTCGACGTCGGCGCCGGCGATGCGGGCGCCCTGGGGCCCGGTCAACGGGCCGAAGGCGACCGACACGCCCTCCAGCGGCCCGTCGGCGAGGTTCTCGATGATCAACTGGCAGGAGACGTACTCGCCGCGGGCGCCGAACAGCCGGATCGCCTTGCCGTCCCAGACGGCATTGGCCCCAGCCCCGGCCGCGTCGGCGTACATGACTTGGCCGGTAACGGGCGAGACCTTCACCAGCGGCGGACACGCCCATGCGCGGAACCGGCCCGCCACCGCCGGCGGGGCGGCCCCGGCGGGCGGGTCCGCGAACCGGGCCAGCTTCGGCGGCGCCGCAAGGGCCGCCGAGGAGGCGACGGTCACCTCGGCCGGTGGCGAGGACGTGCCCCCGGCCCCCACGGCCGACACCTCCAGCCGATACGGCCTGGACGGTGCCAGCTCGTCGAGGACGAACGTCGTCGGGCCCTTGGCGGCGGGGTGCGGGACGCGCCACCGCGGCAGGGGCTTTCCGTCCAGGCGGACCCGCCAGCAAAACACATCCGCATCGGGCTGAATCGTCACTTCGATCGCCCCGGAAGCGAGTTGGGCGGAGGCGGGCGCGGCGGCGGCGCGGACCGCCGGCCGGGCGGGAGCGGCCTGGAGCTTGCCGCCCAGCTCGACCTCGACGTACGGCGGGCTGGCGGACTGGACGGAGTGGATGAAGTTGTTGACGAACTTCGGCGTCCCGCCGTCCATCACCGCCACCCCGTCGCTGTCCCCGGCGACCAGGGCGTAGATCAGCCTGGCGGGCAGCTCCACGGACACCCACCCGTCGGGGAGCTCCTTCCGCTGGGCCCAGGCGGTCAGGGTGTTGCCCGAACCCATGATCACGTCGCAGGCCTGCGAGCCGGCCCAGGACCACGGCCTGCGGGTGGCGTTGTCGGCATAGTGGAAGCTCGCACCGTCCCCGGGGGCGAGCCGTTTGTCGTTAGTCCCCTCCACCCAGTCACCGTTGACGGTGGAGACGCGGACGTACCGCAGCAGGTCCTCGCCGGCCCGTCGGAGCAGGAGCCGCGCCCGGATCACCTCGCGGCCGGAGACGCCGGCGGCGTCGAAGCGGATCAGGGCCATCTCCTGGATGCTCTTGAGCTTGAAGGAGTTGTACCTGCCGGCGGTGTGTTCCTGCTCGCCGCTGAAGGCGGACAGCCACACGTCGGCGGTCGCCTGGAGGCGGACGGTCTCAGCGGCGGCGACGGTCGGAATGAGGGCGACACAAGCCAGGATCGCCCCCGCGGAGGCACGGCGGGTCAAACAGTTCATCTTCAGCTCCTCGCTCCCCTCTGCCTGTCGGCGGATAACCATGGTATAATGCTATGTCCAGTGAGGAAGTGACACAACAGGATGCCTGAACCCAAACGAACCCAGCTTACCATCCAGACGGAGCGTGCCCTTCTGGTCAGCGTCGTGCTGAGCCGGTCGCGTATCGACCGATATGACCCCCTGGCGGAAATCCGAAGCCTGGTCCAGACGGCCGGGGCCAAGGTGGCCGACGAGATGCTCGTGCATCGGCCGTCGGTCCATCCGGGCCTGTACGTCGGGCGAGGCAAGGCCGAGGAGATCGCCGACCGGTGCGAGCGGAACGGCATCGACGTGGTGGTGTTCGACAACGACCTGTCGCCCGCACAGATCCGCGACCTGGAGCAGACCGTCGACCGGAAGGTCCTGGACCGGTCGGAGGTGATCCTGGACATCTTCGCCGCCCACGCGAGGACGGCCGAGGCGCGCTTGCAGGTGGAGTTGGCGCAATTGGAGTATACCTACCCGCGGCTGCGCCACATGTGGACGCACCTGGAGCGCGTGGCGGGTGGGGCCTCGACGGCGGCATCGGCGGTGGGCGGGATCGGCACGCGAGGCCCGGGCGAGAAGCAGATCGAGACCGACCGGCGGCTGGTGCAGCGGCGGGTGTCGGAGCTGAAGCGCCGCATCGCCGAGGTGGACCGGCGGCGCCGGCGCGAGGTGACGTCCCGCCGGGACCATTTCCGGGTGTGCCTGGTGGGCTACACCAACGCCGGCAAGAGCACGCTGATGAACCTGTTGACCGGGGCGGGCGTGCTGGTGGCCGACCAGCTCTTCGCCACGCTGGACACGCGGACCCGCCGGTGGAACCTCGGCGACGGGCACCACGCCCTGCTTAGCGATACGGTCGGGTTCATCTCCCACCTGCCCCACCACCTCGTCGCCAGCTTCCGCGCCACGCTGGAGGAGGCCATCGGCGCCGACCTGCTGCTGCACGTGGCCGACGCCTCCAGCAGCCAGGTGGCCCGGCAGATCGAGGCGGTCGACGAGGTGCTCGACGAGCTGGGCTGCGGCGCCAAGGACCGCCTGCTGCTGCTGAACAAGCTGGACCGGGTGAGCGACCCGACGGTGATGACCGTGCTGCGCGACCGGCACCCGGAGGCGATTCCCCTCTCGGCCGTCACCGGCGACAACGCCGAGCGGCTGGTGGAGTCGGTGCTGCACCGCGTCCGCGGGCGCCCGGTGAGCGTCACGCTCAACGCCGACTGCGCCAACGGGCGCCTCATGCAGTACCTGTCCCAGTACGCCCGCGTCGGCGAGTGCAGCTACCAGGGGCGCCAGGTCACGCTGGAGGCGGTGATCGGCGAGAACCACCTGCCCGCCCTGCGCCGCTTCGGGGCGGACGTGACCGTTTCGGCGGCTTCCGAGGGCGCCGGATAGAACGGGCCCGCGGGTCAGTCCGAGCGGAGGACCTGCATGGGCTTGGCGGTGTAGAACTCGTACTCCGGGCCCATGCCGAAGCTCACGCCGACCACCGACATGTCCTCCCGGACGGGAACCAGGAAGACGAACCCCAGACTCTCTTTGTCCAGGACGGTGGTGCGGTTCCTGGCGAGGATGCGGCGGAACTCGGCCTGATGCTGCGCGAGCTTCCCGGCGTCGGTGGGCTCGTAGTAGATGAAAATCGACGCGTCATCCTTCGTCGAGCCGTAGGCGACGAACGCGCCCTTGTGCGGGAGCGTTCTGCCGTTGCCGAGGATGATCTCGGGGTTGATCCGGGCCAGCATGGTGGCGGCATCCTGGGCGGGGTAGTCGCGGTCCATGCGGCAGTCGACCCGGACGATGGACAGGCCGCTTCCGGGAGAGGCGAACTGGTAGATGTCATCGGCGCCGCTGCTGCCGCCGCCGCCGCGGATGGAATGCTTCTTGATTTCGGGGACGGTCGTCGCGACGAAGCCCCGCCTGAAGTAGCTGCCGCCCATCTCGGCGTTGGCGTAGATGTCCGGCTTGGACTTGTCGGGGGGCAGTTGCATGTAGAAAGGGCTGTACATCCCGGCGCGGCACTCCATCTGCAAGGGCCGGATCACCCGGCGGGACGGCGGATTCAGGAAGTCGGCGCGCCCTTGGACGGGCTTGACGGTAAGACCGATGACGTTACCTTCGGCGTCGTGGGAGGGGGGAATGGCATCGGTGGCGGTGCGCACCCTCGTCCGGGCGGCGCGGCGGAAGATGATCTCCCGGGGCTTCTCGCCGACGGGGAGGCGGTACACCCAGTCGACCAGGAGCTTCTTGGGCCCCCCCTCGGCACTCCAGGCGCGGGCGACCAGCACGTTGGCCGGCGCCGCCTTGTCCGGCGTCGCCCCGCCGGCCTCCACCCGCCATCGCCCGGCGAAACTCAGGTATCCGACGGGGTAATAGCTCCGATTGGCGCCGGTGACCAGGCGGAAGTGCGTGGCGGGAAGGCGGTACCATTGGTCCTTCTCGTTCCGCGCCAGCTCATCGACGGTGACGCGGACGACGTAGACGTTCGTCTCGGCCAGCGGGGACAGGAGGGGGTACTTGGGCGTCTGCCGGTTCAGAATGGCCAGGTCTTGCTTGAGCCGGTCGATCTGCGACTCGTCCCAGAGCTGTTCGGTCCGCAGGTTCTCGACGTACGCCTTCCATTCGTCGCCGGCCATGCCCGGGTCGATCAGCCGGTAGGCGCCCGCCACCTCCAGGGCGTCGGCGGGCGTGGAGGCCCGGCCGCCGGGGGGGCGGTTGCGGAAGCAGAAGCTTTCCAGGTACAGGTCGCCGTGGGCCTGGCCGAAGGTCGGATCGCCTTCCCGGCGGTCCAGCGGCGCCAGCGAACCGGCGGACAGGAACCGCCCCAGGCCCAGCACGAAGTTGGCCGCCTTCCGCGCCCCGCCGCCGTGCTCGACCTCCAGGCTGGCGTTGTACGGGTGGTACGCCAGGAAGGACCCGGGCATCGGCAGCATCATGACGATCAGCATGAACACGCCGACCAGCGACGTCCCGGTGATCAGCCCGAAGACCCCCCCGCCGATGCGGTCGGGCCACATGCCCATCACCACGTTGCCGCGGATCACCCGGTCGAACAGGGTCCGCAGCGCCAGCAGGGGGACAGCGAACAGCGCCAGCAGGACGGTGCTGTGGGCGTAGGCCCCCAGCCGGGCGTTCAGGGCCAGCGCCAGCGGCTCGTAGAAGTTCAGCGCCACGACCGCGCAGAGCACCGAGAGGATCGCCATGATCAGGCTGCTGAATACCCCCTGCAGCGCCTGGTAAAACGCGATCGCCAGGATCAGAACGACCATCAGGATATCAATCGGCATCGGATACCTCTCCACTCCGCGGGCCGGGCCGCGGGGTTCATTGCTTCGCTTTTGAAACCCGGATGACCTCCTCGATGCTGGTGACGCCCTCGATCACCTTCCGCAGGGCCTGCTCCTGGAGGTACAGCATCCCGGCGCGCCGGCAGGCGGCCTGGATCTGGTCGAGCGAGGCGCTGTCGATGACGAGCTTGCGGACTTCGTCGTTGATCTCCAGCAACTCGAAGGCGGCGGTCCGGCCGAGGTAGCCCGTGCCGTAGCAGGTGGGGCAGACGATCGGCCGGCCCTTTTCGTCGGTCCGGGGCCCGGGGGGGCGGTAAAACTGCCCGATCTTGTCGGGGGGCAGGTTCAGCTTGGCGACGCGCTCGCGGGAGGGGGTGTAGCCTTCCTTGCAGGCGGGACAGAGCTTCCGCAGCAGCTTCTGGCAGACGATGGCGCTGAGATTGGCCATGCCCATCCGGCGGGCGTCGCCGTCGCCGCCGCAGACCCTCAGCCACTTGGCCAGGGCCACGAAGGTGCTGCCGGCGTAGCCGCCCAGCAGAATGGCCTTGAACGAGGCCGCCTCGCAGACGGCGGCGGCGCCTTCGGCCGTTTCGCAGGTCTCCACCATGATCACGTCCGGGTCCTGGCGGAGCACGCGGGCCAGGTGGCGCGGCATCTCGTCGGGGCTGGCGTAGCGGACCTGGGTGATGTTCTCCAGGTCGGCCGACGGCATCGCCTCCAGCGTCACCAACTGCTTCATGAAGGCATCGTGCTTGCGAAGCAGGGAATAGAGGGTGCTGGTGACGCCGTTGCCTTTGGGGGCGGAGACGATGATCAGCCCGCGCCCGGAGGCGTTGATCTGCACCAGGCGGCTCTGGAGGGTCTCGGACATTCCCAGGTCCTCCAGGCGGGTCTGGACGACCTCCTGGAGCACCCGCAACTGCATGCGCTGCCCGCGGGTGGTGCCGGCGACGGATATCTTCATGTCCGCGCGGACGGCGCCCATGTCCACGCTGATGTGCCCGGTCTGGGGGCGGCGGCGGTCGGCGACGTTCATGTTCGCCAGGCCCTTGAGGTAGTCCACCACGGTCTCGGCCAGGTCCCGGTCGAGGGAGGGGCGGGTATGGAGCACGCCGTCGACGATGTAGCGGACCCTCGCCCGGGGCCCGTCGGGGGAGACGTCGACCTCCGAGGCGCGCATCCGGACCACGTCGCTGAGCAGCTCCTGGGCGCCGTTGTACGACTTGCAGGCGGCCTGGTCCTCCTCGGCCGGAGGGAAGACCGCCTTGCCGTCGGCGTCGTACAGCTTGACGTGCTCGACGACGCGGACCTCCTGCCCCCGGCGGGCCAGGACGTTGCGGATGTGGGCGGCGGTCAGCACCCGCGCCTCGGGCACCACGCGCTTGTTGCGGTAGACCACGTAGGACCCGATCGTCCCGGCCGCCAGGACCACGTACACCGCCAGCCCGACCGCGAAGATCGGCGCCAAAAGCGTCGCCAGCACGCCCAGCATGCCCGCGCCCAGCACGATCCCGCACCAGAACGAGCCAACCGTGTGCACCTTCCGCGCGTCCTTGTTCATCCACGTGGCCGCGTACAGCCACGGCAACAGCGCCAACAAGATGACGACGATCTTGAACGTCGAGAAGTACGCTGCCATCATCGCCACGCTGCACGAATCGATCATGCTCGCCTCACAGTCACCGCCAAGGCCGCGGACCCGCCGGCCCCGCGGGCCAGCCCGGGCCTTTCGCCTCGGGGACCGGCTACCGACCCACCAGACCCGCACGCGACGAGGAGATGCCCTTCATCCGCATCTTCAACTCGTCGGGGTTCGGGGCCACCTCGCAGGCGATCTTCGGGTCGATCAGGTCCTTGTCTATCAGCTCCATCAGGCTCTTGGTAAAGTCCTGCATGCCTTCGTGCTCGCTCGTGCGGATCACGTCGATCAGCTCGGCGTCCCGACCCTCGTGAATGAGCTGCCGGGCCGAGGGGTTGATCATCAGGATCTCCACCGCCGGCACGCGCCCAATCTCCTCCACCAGGCACGGCAGCAGCCGCTGGCTGATCACCGCCCGGAGGTTGAACGCCAGCGCCTGCCGCGCCAGGTCGCGCGACTCCGGCGGGAACAGGTCCAGGATCCGGGCCACCGTCGAGGAGGCCCCGGAGGCGTGGATCGTGCCGAAGACCAGGTGCCCGGTCTCGGCCGCCTGCAGCGCCGCCTGGAACGTTTCGCGGTCGCGCATCTCGCCGATCAGCACCACGTCCGGGTCCTCGCGCATCAGGTACTTCAGCGCCGACTCGAAGGTCGGCACGTCGATGCCTACCTCCCGCTGGCTGATCAGCGCCTTCTTGTCCGTGTAAATGTACTCGATCGGGTCCTCGACCGTCACCACGTGGCAGGGGCGGGTCTTGTTGATGTGCTCGATCATGGCCGCGATCGTGGTGGACTTGCCCGAGCCGGTAATGCCGGAGACCAGCACCAGCCCCGCGTGCAGATTGGCGATCTTGCGGACGTCGGGGGGCAGGTTCAGCTCGTCGAAGTCCATGATCTCGCGCGAGACCCGGCGCACGGCGATGCTGACGTCCCCCCGCTGGCGGAAGATGTTGATCCGGAAGCGGTCGCCGCCCTCCAGCTCCTCGGCCACGTCAATGCTGCCGAACTCCTCGAAGAACGCCTTCTGCTTGTCCGTGAGGATCTCGTCGACCATCTCGGCGATCTCGTCGCCGCTCAGGGGCTCGCCCTTGACCGGGCGGACGACCGTCTGAAGCCGGATGTGCGCCACGGCGCCCGACTTGAGGTGCAGGTCGCTGGCCTTCTGCTTGCTGATCGCCTGGAAGTACTTGTGGAGCCTGGGCGCCTTTCCGTGGCGCTCGCCGTGCTGGTCGTGTTCGTCAATCGGCTGAATGTCTGCCATGTCCCTGTCCTGCATGCCGCCTCGTGCCCACGGGGGGACGGCCCGCCTTGCCCGGACCGTCCGCGGAGGCGGACAGCTTATCTATTCTACTGATTGGCCCAGGAACCTCAAGACCCGTTCGCCGGGAACCGGACAGGCCAAGCCGTCATTGTGCCCCCCGTCGTCCCGCACCCTCGGCGCGACGGGCGGGCAAAACCCCCTGTACAGGAGCGGGCATCTGTGGTAAACTCCATGCTCGTAGAAGGATGGAACCCGACGGGACGGTGGAGAGCCCGCGGATCGCCAAAGGAGAGCCGGCCCAGCCTCCCCCCGGGTTTCGCTGAGACAGCGAGTCCAGCCCGTCAGGGGAGCGTCTCGGGGCCACAACGAAAGGGCAGAGATGAAACACCTCATGTGGACCGTGTGCACTGTTGCCGCCATGAACGCCCTGGCCATGGGCGGGGCCCCGCAGGTAGACCTGAGCAACTCCCAGTGGGATCTCGACGCCAAGCTCACCGCCACCGCCCAGACGCTCGGGAAGGTCAAGGCCGACGACCAGGCGACGCTGACCTTTGAGGATCAGGACTTCACCCTGACCGGCCCCGACGGCGACGAGATCACCGGGACCTTCGCCCCCGACAACAAGGCCGGCGTGACGCTGACACCCGACAACGACTCGCTGGTCGCCTACGTCACCGCGAAGGTCGAGGACGCCATGGCGGACAAGGGGATTACCGGGACGGTCCAGGACGTGACCATCACCGGCCCGAACAAGGCCATGGTCAAGCCGACGGTCAACAACAAGGGCACGAAGGTGACGCTGACCGTCAAGATCAAGGCCGAGGTCACGGTGACCGTCGATGACGGGGGGGCGCAGGAGGACGTGACCGCCAAGGTCAACATCACGCTGACCGGCAACGCCTTCCAGGAGGCGCCCGACGTCGGCGACGACGACAACGTCGCCGGCACGGACTGGTCATTCACCAGCAAGGTCAAGGTCACCCTCCAGGGGATCGGCGGCGCGAAGGACACGGGCGACTTTGACCTGATCCTCGGCCCCGCACCCGGCGTCCTCGACGGCCAATACCGCGTCGACACGGAGGACGGGTACGTCTTCACCGGCACCTACGAGCTGGGCAAGAACGGCAAGATCGCCCTCACCCAGAACCAGCAGCAGTTCGAGGCCATGCTGGAGGATTTCGCCCGGGAGAAGATGTCGGAGGACGGCAACTCCGTCACCAACGTCAGCGTGCAGATCACCGACCTGGACATCACCGGGAAGGTCACCCCGGGCAAGTCCTTCAAGATGACCATCAAGGCCAAGCTCCTGCTGTCGGCCGACGTCAACGGGACCCACATCGCCAACCGCAAGGCCACCTACACCCAGACCTGCAAGGGCGTGCCCCAGTAGGCGCCGGGCCCGTCCCGTTCATGCGGAAGCAAGGCCGGGCCGGCGGGTGCGTCACCGTACGCACTCCCCGGCCCGGTTTTCGTTGGCGATCCCGGGCGTTGCAGCGCACCCCGGCTGGGCATAGGATGTGTGCAATGTCGTCGCCGGCGCCAACCCGGTCGAAGGGCGCGTTCGCCGCCCGCGTGCTGGCCAACCGCAGCCTGGGGCTGGATCACTACCGGCTTCGCCTGGGCGTGGCGGGCTTCCCGCGGTCACAGCCGGGGCAGTTCATCAACGTCCGCTGCGGCGTGGCCGGGCAGGAGGGCCCCCAGCCGCTGGAGTGGCCCGAGGGCGGGCTGCCCCGCCCCACCGGTCCGGAGCTGGCGGGCGTCCAGCCGCTTCTGCGGCGTCCGTTCAGCCTGGCCGGGCGGGTGGACAAGGACGACGGCACGGTCGAGCTGGACATCATCCACCACGTGGTGGGCGTGGGCACCGCCCGGCTGGCCGAGCTGGGCGTCGGGGCGGAGGTGAGCGTGATCGGGCCGCTGGGGCGGGGGTTCACCGTGGTGGCGGACCGTCCCGTGGCCGCCCTGGTCGGCGGCGGGGTGGGCGTGCCGCCGCTGCTGTATCTGGCCGAGACGCTTCAGGACGCCGGCGTCCGCGCCGTGGCGTTCGCCGGGGCGCGGACGGCCCGGGCGCTGCCGCTGCGGATCGACCCGTCCGAGCCCCCCTCCCAGGCGGGCTGGCCCACCCTGTGCACCGCCGAGTTCGCCGCCCGCCACACCCCCACCGTCGTCGCCACCGACGACGGCTCGCTGGGGGTGACGGGCTTCGTCGACAAGGCCCTGCTTCCGTGGCTGGATTCGCCGAACGTCCGGGCCGGGGAGGTGGCCGTGTACGCCTGCGGGCCCGCCCCCATGATCAAGGCGGTCGCCGACATCGCCGCCGCACGGGCCATGCCCTGCCAACTCGCCCTGGAGCGCCACATGGCCTGCGGCATGGGCACCTGTCAGGGCTGCGCCGTCAAGGTCAAGGCCGCCGGCGACACGGGCTGGGCGTTCCAACTGGTCTGCAAGGACGGCCCGGTGTTCGACGCGAACGATCTGTACTGGGAGTAGAATTGGCGAATGGCGATTGACGAATGACTCATGACGAAGTCAACCTGAGCGTCGACATCGCCGGCGTGAAGCTGGCCAATCCGCTGATGACCTGCTCGGGCACGTGCGGGTATGCCACGGAATACGCCGACATCGTGGACCTGCGCCAACTCGGGGCGTTCGTGACCAAGAGCATTACGGCCGGGCCCCGCGTGGGCAACGACTACCCCCGCGTGGTGGAGACCCGCGCGGGGATGCTCAACGCCATCGGCCTGGCCAACGTGGGCCTGGAGGCGTTCCTGGACGAGAAGGTCCCGCTGCTGGAGTCGCTGGGCGTGCCGGTGTTCGTCAACGTGGCCGGCCGGGAGATCGCCGACTACGTGGCCGTGGCCGAGAGGCTGGACGAGGTGGACGTCGTCCGGGGGATCGAGTTGAACATCTCCTGCCCGAACGTCAAGGCCGGCGGCATCCAGTTCGGAACCGACGGCGCGATGGCCGGGGAGATCACCGCCGCGGTCAAGGCGGCCTGCCGGCGGAACATCCTGATCGTCAAGCTCTCGCCGAACGTCACCGACATCGCCGCCATCGCCGCCGCCGTCGTCGAGGCCGGGGCGGACGCGCTGAGCCTGGTCAACACCTTCACCGCCATGGCGATCGACATCGAGACGCGCCGGCCGATCCTGGCCAACCGCACGGGGGGCCTGTCGGGCCCGGCGATCCGGCCGATCGCGGTGCACATGGTCGATCGCGTCTACCGGCAGGTGGCGCGGGACGCGGGGGTGCCCATCATCGGCATGGGCGGCATCCAGTATGCCCACGACGCCATCGAATTCCTCCTGGCCGGCGCCACCGCGGTGGCGGTCGGCACCGCCCTGTTTGTCGACGCGCGCTGTCTGATCGAGATCCGCGACGGCATCGCCGACTACCTTCGCCGCCACGGCCACGCGAGCATTACCGAGATCATCGGTGCGCTCGACAGAGAGTAGGTCCGCGTCGCGAGACGGTCGTCGGGCGCGCTCCCGATGGGCGTCGGGACTTGTCGAGTATCCGCCGTGGGGGGGGGCAGTGCGTGCTCCACGGGGATCCGGACGAACACAGGCTGCAAGCAGCCTGTGGCGCCCCCACTTTGGTCGTTCGCCCGCCTTGACATCCCGGCGCCAGGGCGTATGCTGGTGGGGTTGTTGCGCTGTCAGCGAGTGAGGACGATGGCACAGAATACCACGGTGATCGGCCTGCAGTGGGGCGATGAGGGCAAGGGCAAGGTCGTCGACGCGATCAGCCGGCGGTGCCGGTACGTCGTGCGGTTCTGCGGCGGGGCCAACGCCGGGCACACGGTGATCGTCGGCGACGCCAAGTACGCCCTGCACCTGATCCCCTCGGGCATCCTGCGGGAAGGGCTGGGCAACGTCGTCGGCAACGGCGTGGCCTTTGACCCGGCCGTGGCGTGGGAGGAGATCGAACACCTCCGCGCCCGCGGCGTGAAGGTGGACGCGGGGAACCTGCATATCTCCTCCGCCGCCAACGTGGTCATGCCGTGGCACAAGCTGGCGGACCGGCTCAGCGAGGCCCGCCTCGGGGAGGCGAAGATCGGCACCACCGCCCGGGGCATCGGCCCCTGCTACGCCGACAAGGCCAACCGCACGACCGCCATCCGCGTCGCCGACCTGCTGGACGCGGACCTGCTGGCCGGGAAGGTCCGCCGGATCGCCGCCATCCAGAACGCCGTGTTCGCGGGTCTGTACGGGCACGACGAGCCGCTGGACGCCGACGCGATCACGGCCGAGTTCGCCGACTACGGCCGGCGGATGGCCGCGATGGTCACCAATACGGGCGCCCTGCTTCGCAGAGCGATCGCCGCCGGCGAGGGCATCTGCTTCGAGGGCGGACAGGGCAGCCTGCTGGACATCGACCACGGGACGTTCCCGTTCGTGACCAGTTCGTCGGTGACCGCCTGCGGCGTGCCCGCGGGCGCGGGCGTGCCCCCCAAGGCGGTCGGGCGGGTCATCGGCATCGTCAAGGCCTACACCTCCCGCGTGGGCGCCGGGCCCTTCCCGACCGAGCAGGACAACGAGATCGGGGATCTGCTGCGGGAGCGCGGGCGGGAATACGGCACGACCACGGGCCGGCCGCGGCGCTGCGGGTGGCTGGACGCGGTCGCGGTCCGGTATACCGCCGACCTGTCCGGGGTCGACGAGATTGCCCTGATGCTGCTGGACGTGCCGGGCACCCTCCAGAGCCTGCGGATCTGCACGGGCTACACCCTCGACGGGGAGCCCGTCGAGACCTACGACCCCGCCCGCCTCGAGGGCGTCCGGTGCCGGTACGAGGAGCTGCCCGGGTGGTCCCAGGAGATCGCGGAGGTCCGTCGATTCGAGGACCTGCCGGCCGAGGCCCAGCACTACGTCAACCGCCTCGAGCAGATTCTCGACCGTCCCGTCGGCCTCATCAGCGTCGGGCCGAAGCGCGACCAGACCATCCTTCACCATTCCGGGTTGGAAAGCCTGTAGGTAGATTCAATGCCGATTTCGCCCGAGGAAACCGCCGCCGCCCGGGCCGCGCTGGGCGTGGACCCGCAGCGCCTGCCGCGGCACGTGGCGATCATCATGGACGGCAACGGGCGCTGGGCGCGAACCCGCGGCCTGCCCCGCCCTGCCGGGCACGTCGAGGGCGCCAAGGTCGTCCGCCAGATCGTCCGCGAGTCGGCGCGGATCGGCTTGGAGGCGCTGACGCTGTACAGCTTCTCGACGGAGAACTGGTACCGCCCGGCCGAGGAGGTCTTGGCGCTGATGCGGCTGTACGCCGAGTACCTGCGCCGGGAGCGTCAGACCGTCCTGGAGAACAACCTGCGCTTTCGCCACCTCGGCGTCCGCCAGGGGCTTCCCGCCGAGGTGCTGGCGGAGCTGGACGCCACGTTGGCCGCGGCCCGCGGCAACACGGGCATGTGGCTGAACCTCGCCCTCAACTACAGCGGGCGGGTGGAGATGACCCTCGCCGTGCACGAGATCGCCCGCCGCGCCGTCGCCGGCGAGATCGAGCTGAAGGACATCGACGAGCGGACCGTCAGCGGCGCGCTGGATACCGCCGGCCTGCCCGACCCGGACCTGCTGATCCGAACGGCGGGGGAGATGCGGATCAGCAACTTCCTGCTGTGGCAGATCTCCTACGCCGAGATGGTCGTCACCGAAGTGCTCTGGCCGGACTTCGACCAGCAGCAGTACCACAAGGCCCTGCGGGATTTCGCCGGACGGCACCGCCGGTTCGGGCGCGTGCCGGAGTGAACCACCATGATCGAGCTGACCGAAGGCATCGCGATCGAGGAATCGGAGCTGGCCTTCGAGTTCGTCCGGTCGTCCGGGCCGGGCGGGCAGAACGTCAACAAGGTCGCCACCGCCGCGGTACTGCGGTTCGACGTGGCCGGATCGCCTTCGCTGGATGAGGGCGTCAAGCGCCGGCTGATCCGGCTGGCGGGGTCCCGGATGGCGGCCGGGGGGGTGCTGATCCTGCGGGCCCGGCGGCACCGCACCCAACGCGCCAACCGCCAGGACGCGATCGACCGGCTGGCGAAGCTGATCCGCCGGGCGGCCTCGCCGCCGCCAAAGCGCGTCGCCACCGCGCCCACCCGCGCCGCCCGGCAGAAGCGGCTGGATTCCAAGAAGCGTCGCGGCGCGGTCAAACGCCTCCGGGGGAGCACCGAGGACCACCGTGGGTAGCCGCCGTGACCGCCGCCTGCCTCCCTCGGCCGCCATCGTCGCCGGGGTGATCTGCCTGGCGTCGGCCGCGGCCATGGCGGAGGAGGGAGCCGCGATCACCCCGGAGGTCAAGGAGATCCTGGACCGGATGATGGTCCTGGTGATCCAGTTGGGTACGATCCTGTTCGCCGCCAAGCTGGGCAACATGTTGTTCATGCGGCTGGGGATGCCGGGGGCTTTGGGGGAGCTTCTGGCGGGGATGGCGATCGGCCCATACGCGCTGGGGCGGATCGGGTTCTACGGATTTCACAAGGGCCTGTTTCCCACGGTGGCGCCGCTGGGGGTCTCGCCGGAGCTGTACGGGCTGACGGTGGTGGCGTCGGTGGTGCTGATGTTCAACGTGGGGCTGGAGACGAACGTCCGGATGCTGCTTCGTCAGTCGGCGGCGGGTCTGCTGGCGGGGATGGGCGGGGTGGCGGCGTCGCTGCTGCTGGCGGGGACGGCGGCGGTGTGGCTGGGGCCGATGGTCCTGGACGGGCCGGTGTCGCTGCGGTCGCCGGGGGTGCTGCTGCTGGCGATCATCGCCACGGCCACCAGCGTGGGGATCACGGCGCGGATCCTCAGCGAGCGGGGCAAGCTGAACACGCCGGAGGGCCTGACGATCCTGTCGGCGGCGGTGATCGACGACGTGGTGGGGATCATCCTGCTGGCGGTGGCGATGGCCCTGCTGAGCACGGGCCGGTCGCTGGCGGAGGCCGAGTGGGGGCACGTGGGGATCGTGGCGGCCAAGGCGGTGGGGGTATGGCTGGTGGCGACCACGCTGGGCCTGCTGGCGTCGCAGCGGATCAGCCTGCTGCTGAAGTGGTTCCGGGACCGGACGTCGATCGCGGTGATGGCGCTGGGTCTGGCGCTGGTGCTGGCGGGCCTGTTCGAGGAGGCGGGCCTGGCGATGATCATCGGGGCGTACGTGATGGGCCTGTCGCTGTCGAAGGCGGACATCTCGCGGGTGGTGCAGGAGCGCCTCAAGCCGATCTACGTGTTCCTGGTGCCGGTGTTCTTCTGCGTCAGCGGGATGCGGATCGACCTGGGGGCGCTGGGCTCCCCGCCGGTGCTGGGGTTCGGCCTGGCGTACGCGGCCGCGTGCATGGCGGCGAAGGTCCTCGGGGCGGGCCTGCCGACGATGCTGGTGAACTTCAACCTCCGCGGCGCCATGCGGGTCGGGTTCGGCATGGCGCCGCGGTGCGAGGTGGCGCTGATCATCGCCGGGGCGGGCCTGACCGCCGGGCTGCTGCCGGGCGAGCTGTTCGCGGCGGTGATCGTGATGGTGGTGTTCAACACGGTCGTCGCCCCGCCGGTGCTGGGCCGGCTGTTCCGTTCGCCGGTGGCGGGGATCCGCCGGCCGGTGGAGGTCGGCGAGGGCGTCCGCACCTCGATGGCGTTCGATCTGCCCTCGGCCGAGATGGCCGAGTTCCTCGCCGCCGACCTGGGCGCCCTGTTCCGGGCCGAGGGGTTCTTCGTCTACCTGATCAACCAGCAGGAGCGGATCTACCAACTCCGGCGCGACGGCACGACCATCGAGTATCAGTTCGGGACCCGGACGCTGACGTTCTACTGCAACGTCCGCGACGTGCCGATGGTCAACGCCGCCATGTACGAGACCCTGGCCGACCTGGAGCGGACCATCCGGGGCCTGCGCAAGCCCCTCGACGCCCAGCGGATCGCCACGCGGATCCAGGCCCCCGCGCCCCAGGCCCAGCCCACCTCGCTGGCGGCCTATCTCCGCCCGGCGCTGGTCAAGGCCCACCTCGACGCGGCCGACAAGCCCGGCGTGATCGAGGAGCTGCTGGACGTGCTGGAGGCCAACGGCCAGCTCCGCGACCGGGACCGGGCGCGGCGCGACGTCCTCGGCCGGGAGGAGAGCATGTCCACCGGCCTGCAGTACGGGGTGGCCATCCCCCACGCCAAGAGCGACGCCGTCGACCACCTCGTCTGCGCGGTGGGCCTGAAGCCCGAGGGTATCGACTTCGACTCCATGGACGGCGAGCCGGCCCGCATCTTCATCATGACCCTCTCGCCCGCCGACCGGCCCGCCCGCCACGTGGAGTTCATCTCCGCCGTCAGCCGGCTGCTCGACAGCGAGCGCCGCGCCGCCATCCTCACCTGCCGCACCGGCGAGCAAGTGTACGAGCTGCTGTGCGGCGGGCCCATCCCCGCCGCGCCGCGGGCGGGGGCGTTCCGGCTTGGCGACTACCTCCGGCCCGACCTGCTGACAACCCGACTGGCGGGCAACACGCCCGCGGAGGTCATCGACGAGCTGCTGGGGCTGCTCGACCGCGGCGGGTGCGTGCAAGACCCGGCCAAGGCCCGCCAGGCGGTGCTCGACCGCGAGCGCCAGATGCCCACGGGCCTGCAGGACGGCATCGCCCTGCCCCACGGGCGGACGGACGCGGTGGCCAGGCTGGTCTGCGCCGTCGGGCTCCAGCCCGAGGGCATCGACTTCGACGCCCTGGACGGGCAGCCCTGCCGCATCATTGTCCTCGCCCTGACCCCCCACGACGGCGGGGACCCCTACCTCCAGTTCACCGCCGCCATCGTCGGCGCCCTCACCGGCCCCCATCGCCAGGCGGTCCTGTCGGCCAACACGCCGGTGGAACTGTATCGGGCGCTGACCAGACCTCGATAAGATCCCCGGCGCGTACCCGGAATTCCGATGCAACCTCCTCCCCCGCCCGGGTATGGTCTGGCGCGTTGCTTCCCCGAATCGCAGGAGGACGCCATGAACGCCAAGTCAGACGTGGGATTGGTCACGGAGCTTCGTTCGCTGGGCTACGCGGTGCTGCCGGCGCCCCGTCAGGTCGAGTTGGCCGGCGGGTTCGTGCAGATCGACGAGGGCTGGTCGGTCACACCGGCCGATGTGGCCGGGGATGACATCGCCGTCACCACGCTGCGGGACCGGGCGCGGGAGGAACTGGGCCTGGACCTTTGCGACGGGGGCGGCGGCAAGACCATCCGGCTTGCCGTCGAGGCCGGCGCCGTGGACACGCGGACCGCCGACGGCAGGGACGCGCAGGCGTACCGGCTGACCATCGGCACCGACGGCGTAGAGGTGGTCGGCAACGCCGCCCCGGGGCTGTACTACGGCGTGCAGACGCTCCTGCAGCTCCTGCAGGGCCGGCGGCGCGGCATCCTGCCGCTGGGGCGGATCGTCGATTGGCCTCGGTACGAGCTGCGGTTCGTGCACTGGGACACCAAGCACCACCAGGACACGATAGCCACGCTGCGGCGCTTCCTGGACTGGATGGGCCGGTTCAAGCTCAATGCCGTCTCGTTCGAGCTGGAGGACAAGTTCGAGTACCCCTCCCACCCGATCGTCGGGGCGCCCGGGGCCTTCACGGCCGCCCAGCTCCAGGAGCTGGTCGACTACGGCCTGGCGCGGCACATCCAGATCGTCCCCAACATCCAGGCGCCGGCCCATCTGGCGTTCGCCCTCAAGCACGAGCAGTTCGCCCACCTGCGGTGCGACGGCAGCAACTACATGGCCTGCATGGACGACCCCGAGGCCCGCCAGCTGATCTTCGACCTGTACGACGACGTCTGCGACGCCACGGAGGGCGTGGACTACCTCCACGTGTCCACCGACGAGATCTACTATGCCGGCATCTGCCAGAAGTACCGCAAGCCCTACCACCCCCAGAACCGCTCGCTGACCTGGGTCGATTTCGTCCGCGCCGCCCACGAGCACCTCGCCCGCCGGGGCCGGCGGGTGTTGATCTGGGCGGAGTTCCCCCTCCTGCCCGAGCACGTGCACATGCTGCCCGCCGACATCATCGACGGCATCCTGTCACCCGGCAAGGATGCCCCCATGGTCCGGGCCGAGCACGAGCTGGGCATGCGCCAACTGGCCTATTGCCCGATCCAGGGGGCGGAGGTCCTGTTCCCCAACCACTTCGGCTGGCTCGACGAGCAGGGCCGGCGGCACGAGGGACATCTGGCGGGCGCCTACGAGACCACGCTCCGGCCCCATGCCGAGAAGGCGGACGTGATCGGCACCTTCGCGGCCTCCTGGGACGACGCCGGCCTGCATAACGAAACCTTCTGGCTGGGCTGGGCGGTGATGGCCCAGGGCAGTTGGACGCCCGGCGACGTATCGTGGCGCCAGACGGCGGCCGAGTTCATGGACATCTACTACGGGCCGGACGTGGACGAGATGGTCGAGGTCTACCGCGACCTCCAGGCGCAGGCGCGCTTCTGGGAACAGTCCTGGGACGACCGCCCCTCCACCGCCCGCCCCGAGCCCGGCTACGGGTCGTCGCGGGGCAAGCACCCCGTCACGCGGACGGACATGACGCTGCTTCCGCCGGGATTGCCGAAGCTGCCCGAGCTGAGCTACGAGCCGACCTTCTCGCACCGCTACAGGCCCCTGCTGGACCGGGTTCCGCGGATGTTGGCCGACAGCGACCGCCTCCTGGGCAGGCTGCACCGCAACGTGGCCGCGGTCGAGCGCAACGCCTACAACCTGGAGGTCCTGCTGTCGCTGGCGGAGTTCACCCGCCGGCACCTGGAGATGCTGGCGGCCGTGGCCGCGGCGGAGGACCAGCTTGCCCAGGCCTCCCGCGCCGCCGCCGAGGGCAACGCCGGCAGGGCCACGGGGCTGATGGTGGCGGCCCGCCGGACGGTCGGGTCGGCGATCGATGGGGTGCAGGAGACCTTCGCCCGCCTGGAGGCGGTGTGGGAGAAATCGCGCCGCCCCCGCAACGCCCCCGCCGACGGCAGGGAGTTCATCCACGTCTTCGACGACGTCAAGGACCACTTCGCTGACCGCCGCGCCGACCTGAGCTACCACATCGCCCCCTTCGAGAGCATGCACCTGACGGACTGGCGAGCCGGCCTGGAGAAGGTCATCCGCCAATACGCCGACCAGACCGGGCAGCGCGTCACGGCACTGGATCAGGAACTCATGGATGATTGACGATTGACGAATGTCGATTGACGATTGAAAAGCGGCGGGGACCCGTCAGCCGGCGACAGCCTGTCGTTCAATCGACAATCGAAAATCGCCAATCGACAATTCAATGCCCCTTCAGGGGCGTCCTCCCGGTTTCTTCCACGTGCATGGCCCGCAGCACGTCGCGCTGCTCGACGATGCCCAGGACGTTGCGGTCGGCGTCGAGGATGACCAGGTCGCGGGCCTTGTGCCGGCGGAACTTGTCGAACAGCTCCGCCAGCGTCTCGTCGGGGGAGGCGGTGACCAGCTCGTCCTCCAGCAGGTCCTGGGCGGTCACCAGGTCGCGCAGCTCGGGCTGGTAGATCATGTCGCTCACGTCGGCGAGGCTGATGGTGCCGACGAGCCGCCCCTGGGCGTCGGTGACGGGGAAGTGGTCCAGCCGGCTGTGCTCGATGAAGTGCAGCACCTCGTCCAGGCCCGCCCCCGCCGGCAGCAGCTTGACCGAGGTGGTCATGACGTGCCGGGCCAGGAGGGGGCCCCTGTGGGCCTCCGGAAGCGAGACCAGGCCCAGGCGGCGGAGCAGCGAGGCGATGGCCTCGCCCATCCGCGCCACCCCGCCGGCCGGGCCGGACGGCAGGTGGAACAGCCGGAACGCCTTGACCTCCCCGGCCGTGACGATCGTGTGCCGCAGCAGCAGCGGCCCGGCGATCTCGAAGACCGCCACCGAGCCGATGACCACCGCGGAGACCTGCCCCACCCATCGCGGCGCCTCCCCCGCCGACCACAGCGCGGTCAGCCCGGCCATCAGGCCGATCTTGACCTCGGCGTGACAGAGCATGCCCAACCCGAGCGACGCCCGGACGTCGCCCCGCCGCCCGGTCATCCGCACCCCCAGGTACGTCCCGCCGATCTTGCCCACCGACCGCGCCAGCACGTAGGCCGCCACCAGCGCCACCGTCGCGCCGCGGGCGAACGCGCCCAGGTCCAGCTCGAACCCCGCCACCACGAACAGCAGCAGGAACAGCGGCGCCTCCACGACGTTGAGACGCTGCTCCAGCCGGCCCGGATCGACCGCGGTGTTGATGAACGTCGCCCCCGCCGCCAGCGGGACCAGCAGCACGTCCACGCTCAGCGGCTCGCGCAGCGCCAGCGCCCCCAGCAGCACGCCTAACACCGCGATGATCTCCTGGTTGGCCGTCGCCCGCCCGTGCAGCGCCGACAGCGCCAGCCCCGCCAGCACCCCCAGCAGGATGGACCCGCCGGTCGCCCGGACGAACTTGAACGCCGCCATCAAGGCCCCCGCCCGCGCCGTCTCCGGGCCGACCGCCCCGCCCTCCACCAGCGCCAGCAGCACCGCGTCGAACAGCACGATCGCCAGCACCACCGACAGGCCCGTGATCGCCAGCAGGTCCTCGGTGGTCCGCCCCTTGGCCTGGTACTGCCGCAGCGTCAGCAGCGTCGCGGCCGGGGAGATGACCGTCGCGATCGCCCCCAGAAACAAGGCCGAGACGATCGGGCGGTCGGCGCCGAAGAGCCATCCCACCAGCAGGCACGCGCCCACCGTCAGCAGGCCCGATCCGACCGCCTGGCCCGTGCCGGCCTGGAGCACGTCGCGCCGCACCCGGCGAAGGTGGTGGCTCTCGAAGGCCATGCCGATCGAGAACATCACCGCCGCCAGCGCCAGCAGCTTGACCGCCTCCAGGGCCTCGTCGCCCCCCGCGCCGGCGGCGGCCATCGCCTCCGCCCCGCCCACGCCCGCCGCCGCCATGCCCGCCAGGCCCCAGCGCAGCGCCAACCCCGCCACCATCAGCCCGATGATGTTCGGCAATCTCAGACGGGCAGATCCCGCCGTCCCCGCCAACGCCGCCAGCAACATCAGCGCCAACAGCCCAATTGTCTGCCCCGGCGTCATGCGGCGGATTCTATACCGGGAAACTCGGGATTGGAACCACGGCCAGGTCCCGTGCGGCGCCCGTTTAGCGGCGGTCGGCACGACCGCCTTCAAGGTCGCCGTACCGGCGACCGCTAAACGCCGCCACCTATTCCCTCGGCGTGTCCCGTCTCCGCCCGGACAGCAGCACGATGTCGCGGAGCTGCTCGGGGCCGGTGGCGCGGAGCCAGCGGCGGGTGAAGCCTTCCTCCTGGATGATGTGGGCGACCGCCATCAGCGCCCGCAGGTGGTCGTTGCGCTCATCGGCCGAGCCGACCAGGATGAAGGCGACGCGCACCGGCTCGCCGGCGCCGACGAAGTCCACCCCCGCCAGGCAGCGCACCAGCAGCACCTCGAACAGGCCTTGCCCGTCGACGATGACGTGCGGGATCGCCACCCCCGGCGAGATGATCGTGCTGGACTGCTCCTCCCGCCGGCGGAGCAGGTCCAGCAGCGTGTCCTTGCCCACGCCGATCCGCAGCGCAAGCTTCCCTGCCGCGATTTCGAACAGTTCCTCCGACGAGATCGACCCGTCCACGTCCACGATCTCGCACCGCCCGATCAGCCGGTCGAACCGGTCGTCGATCACCTCGTCGCGCTCCAGGGCGATCTGCTTGAGCTCCTCCTCCAGCCTCCCGCGGTAGATCTGCCGGGAGACGATCCGCCGGACCATGTACACCAGGGCGCTTTCCCGGTCCGTCCGCCGCCGGACGTACAGCACGTACCACAGCGTCCCGGCCAGGACGAATGCGCCGGTGGTCACCAGCGGCGTCCGGCCCATGCTGGCGGTCATCAGCACGATCAGGGCCGCGTACACGCCGATGCCCACCAGCGGCAGCCACGGCACCCACGGCATGCGGTAGACCGGGCGGTAGTTCTGAAGCCGGCTGAACCGCATGATCAGCACCGCCACGTTCATCAGCAGGAACAGGATCAGCATGATCGTGCTGGCGACCTTGATCAGCCCGTCGATGCTCAACGCGGCGATCGTCACGACCATGAACGCCCCGGTCAGCACGATGCTCACCCACGGCGTGCCGAACCGGTGGGAGATCTTCCCCAACGCCGGCGGCAGCAGGCCGTCCCGGCTCATCGCCATCGGGCTGCGGCTGGCCGCGAGGATGCCGCTGTTGCCCGTGGTCACGAACGCCAGGATCGCCGCCACGGACATCAGCACCACGCCGCCCGTTCCCAGGAACTTCCCGGCGGCGGTGCTCAGGGGCGTCAGGTTCACCTTCCCGTCGCGGGCCAGCTCCCCCGGCTCGCACACCCCGACCACCACGAACACGCACAGCACGTACAGCAGCGACACCACCGCCCAACTGAGCACCATCGCCCGCGGGATCGTCGTGCCGGGCTGGCGGATCTCCTCGGCCACCCCCGCCACCTTCGTCAACCCCCCGAACGATACGAACACCAGACCCGCCGTGGCGAAGACCGCGGGCCAGCCCTTTTGGGCGAAGTCGTCGAAGTTGGGATGCTGGCGGACGCTGGGCACCCCCGCGAGCACGAACACCCCCATCGCCGCCAGCAGCACGGCCACCATCACCGTCTGGAACCGCCCCGTCATCTTCACGCTCAGCACGTTCAGCACGGTGAATACCGCGCAGCCGGCGATGGCGACGGCCTTGATCCGCCACTCCCATTGGAGCGGCGTCAGGTCCGCCTGCGGCCACAGCAACTGCGCGAAGGCCCCGATGCCGATCATCGCGAACGCGCTCTTCAGGGCGATCGAGAACCAGTTGCTCAGCCCCGCCAGCGTCCCCGGCAGCGCCCCCATGCTCCGCTCGACGAAGAAATAGCTGCCCCCGCTCTTGGGCATGGCCGACGACAGCTCCGCCTGCGCCAGAAGGGCCGGCACCATCAGCAGCGACGCCAGCGCGTACGCCGCCACCACCGCCGCGCCCGAGTAAGCGAACGCCGTGCCCGGAAGCACGAACAGCCCCGAGCTGATCATCGCCCCCGAGGCGATGCAGAACACGGCCCCAAACCCGAGTTTGCGATGCAGTTCCATACGGTATCCCTGCAGGGCGCTTCCCAAGCCGATGCGCAACGAACCATTGTACGGGGCGCGGGAGAAGCTGTCCATTCCGTCCGCAAACGCCCGGGCGCCGGCGCGACCGGTCCCGGAACCCGGCCCCCGGACAAGGAGTAATCCTCTCCGCCCGCCGCACCGCCCCCGAGCAACGCCAACGGCCCTCCGGCAGGACGGCACACCCCCCTTGACGCCCCGGCCTCTCCGGCGTAACGTAAAGCCATCGGCCCAACGGCCTTTTCTACAGGGGCAACCGCATGCGGGAAGCCGGCGGGACAACCTGGCTTTGGCCTGACGCCACGAAGCGGCGCCGGGCCGAATCTGCGTGCGGGCGATGGAGCCGGCTGATGATCCTGCGAACCGGTTCCGCGACGAAGCGGGCTGCCGGCCGCGCCAGCCTGGCGTTGTCCGGCCAAGGCAGTTCCGCGTGTGCAGCGTCCGCTGCACGCCCTACGCGCTACACCCGCACCCGGCAGGTGATCGAGGAGCGGCAGGCGGACGACGTCAGCACGGCCAACAAGGACAACGTCGCCGCCAACGCCCGCTGCCAGTACGTCTGGGGCGCCCGCTACGTCGACGACATCGTCCTCCGCGACCGCGACACCCACAACGACGGCAACTGCACCGACGACTGGGACGATGAGCGGCTCTTCTATCTCCACGACGCCAACTTCAACGTAGTGGCCGTGACCGACGACAGCGCCAACGTCGTCGAGCGCTACGACTACCACCCCTACGGCCAGGTGACCATCTACAACTCCGACTGGTCCGCCACCGTCTCCTGGGCCAACAGCAGGAAGAACGAGATCCTCTACTGCGGCTACCGGTTCGACCCGGAGACGGGGTCCTACCACGTGCGACATCGGATGTACCATCCGACGCTGGGGAGGTGGTTGCAGAGGGATCCTGGGACAACTGACGCAGGGCCCTTCATCGCCTCCGGCGAGTACGCCGACGGCATGAACCGCTATCAGTATGGGCGAACTGCGCCGGTGGATTCACGTGACGCGTTCGGCCTGCTTGTCGGACGCGATGAGCGGCGTTGCGATAATCCCAACGGGGATTACAGGGAACTGGGAGGTTGGATCCAGGGCGTATTCGAATTCCTCATCAAGCATATTGGGCAAACAGAC
>DASRZG010000104.1:0-3702 GCA_035686585.1 Phycisphaerae bacterium | reverse complement strand
GCGCCTTCCTGCCGTCAGCCCGGAGCTCGGCGAAGGTCTTGACCAGGCGATTGTCTTGGAGTGTCACGGTCATGCGAATCTCATGGAAAGGAGCGGTGCGTCAGAAGTTTAGCGGCGGTCGGTACGACCGCCCTCCAGGTCGCCGTACCGGCGACCGCTAAACGATGATCGGGGAATCCCTCCCGGTCACCGTCCCGGGTTCCTTTCTTCCTGGTTCCTCATGCGACGTTTTCCGTTCAGGTCTCATTCAACCTTCCCGAGTCCGCCTTTTCGTTTGAGGATCTCGGCGATCTCGTTGCAGTCCTTGTCGCCGCGCCCGGAGAGGTTGATCAGGACGATCCGGTCGCCCGCCAGCGCTGCGGCGATCCGTGCCGCCTCGTGGACGGCGTGGGCGGACTCCAGCGCGGGGATGATGCCCTCCGTCCGGCTGAGCAGGCAGACCGCCTCCAGGGCCTGCTCGTCGGAGCAGGTGGTGTACTCGACCCGCCCGGTGTCCTTCCAGAAGGCGTGCTCGGGCCCGACGCCGGGGTAGTCCAGGCCGGCCGAGACGCTGTGCACGTCGGCGGTCTGGCCCTCGGCGTCCTGGAGGACGTAGCTGAGCGACCCGTGCAGCACGCCCGGCGAGCCCGCCACCAGGCTGGCGGCGTGGTCGCCCAGCTTCATGCTCCGCCCGCCCGCCTCGACGCCCACCATCCGGACCTGCTTGTCCTCGATCATGGGTGCGAAGATGCCGGCGGCGTTCGACCCGCCACCCACGCAGGCGACCACCACGTCCGGGAGGCGGCCCTCGGCCTGGAGCATCTGGGCACGGGCCTCGCGGCCGATGCAGCTCTGGAATTCGCGGACCATCTCGGGGAAGGGCGCCGGCCCGACCACCGAGCCGAGGATGTAGTGGGTGTGCTCGACGGACGCCATCCAGTCGCGCATGGCCTCGTTGCAGGCGTCCTTGAGGGTCCGCTGGCCCGTCTCCACCGGCACCACGCGCGTGCCCATCAACTGCATGCGGAAGACGTTCAGGGCCTGCCGGCGGATATCCTCGGTGCCCATGTACACTTCGCAATCCAGCCCGAACACCGCCGCCGCGGCCGCGGTCGCCACCCCGTGCTGGCCCGCGCCGGTCTCGGCGATCACGCGCTTCTTGCCCATCCGCAGCGTCAGCAGGGCCTGGCCCAGGGTGTTGTTGATCTTGTGGGCGCCGGTGTGGTTCATGTCCTCGCGCTTGAGGTAGATCCGCGCCCCGCCACAGTGCTCGCTGAGCCGGCGGGCGAAGTACAGCTCGCTGGGCCGGCCCGCGATCTGGCGATAGCAGCGGTCCAGGTCGGCCCGGAAGCCCTCGTCCGCCATCGCGGCGCGGAACTCGCGGTCCAACTGCGCCAGCGCCGCCATCAGCGTCTCCGGCACGAACCGCCCGCCATAGGGGCCGTAGTAGCCCGGCCGGGTTGTCTTGCTTGAATCACCCATCACGTTTGCTCATCGTCGGGGGTTCTGATTCCTGATGCACGGCCCGCCGTCGGCCCGCGAAACCGCAAGCGCGACGCGGATCGATCCGTCTCGAACCGATCTTCTCCGGACACAATCGGCAATCGGCAATCGACAATCGGAGATCACTTCAGCCCCATCGCGTGGAGGTTGTCCAGGGAGATCTTCAGCGAATCGAAGGGATCGCGGTCGTAGCAGTTGTCCTGCTCCACGCAGTACCACTGGACGCCGGCGTCCCTGGCGGCGGCGAGGATGGCGGGCCAGTTCAGGTTGCCCTCGCCCACCTCAGCCATCCGCACGTCCCGCTCCGGGCCGATGACCATGTCCTTCAGGTGCAGCACCGGCATCCGCCCGCTCATCCTGCGGACCCACTCGGCCGGGTCCCCGCCGCCCGCCTGGACCCAGTAGGTGTCGATCTCCGCCTTGACGTAGCGCGGGTCGGTGCTGTCGTAAAGCAGCTCCAGCCAAGTCTTTCCGCCGGCCTTCTGGAACTCGAAGTTGTGGTTGTGGTAGGAGAAGTCCATCCCGGCTTCGGCGAGCTTCCTGCCGATGTCCTCGGCGGCCTTCGCGAAGGCGGCGATGCCCTCGGCCTTGCGGTACTCCCCCGGCATGCCCCCGATGGCGGGGTGCTTGCAGCCCCACATCCGGTGCTCCTCGATCAGCCGGTCGATTTCCTTGGTGAACAGGCCCCACGAGGAGTGGGTCGAGGCGACGGCCAGGCCCTCGCCGTCGAGCATCCTGGCCAGCTCGGCGGCGTCGATCGGTCCGAAGGCGGAGATCTGAATGGCCCGGTACCCCATCGCGCGGACCTTGGCGAGGGCCTTGGCGATGTTGTCGGGGGTCTGAGTGAACTGGCGGAGGGTGTACATCTGTGCGGCCAGGACGGTCTCGGGCATGCTGTGCTCCAGGTCCGCGGCGCCGCGCCGGTCGTCCGGGGCCGAGGGGGGGCGCCTGGTCAATACGATGGCTTGGGCTGCTCTTCCGGGGCCTCTCGGAACCGGCAACTGGCCCAGAACCCGGCGATCGCCCCGCCGCAGCCCAGGCCGATCCACTGGGCCGGCAAGCCCGCCCGCAGCGGCACGCTCGAGGCGACCAGGATCGCCCGGCGCCACAGCGGGCCCGGGCCGGCGAAGTGGCCCAGCGCCCCCAGCCCCAGCACCAGCGCCCCCACGATCACCGGGCCCAGCCAGCAGGGGATGGAGCCGCGGATCGGGAACGCCATGTGGGCGGCGAACGAGGCCGCGAAGAAGCTGCCCGCCAGGGCGAAGGCGATCTGGCCCGTGTCGGTGGACCGGAAGGTCACCTGCAGCAAGATGACGGCCACCGCCAGCTCCACCGCCAGGAACCCGGCGGCCCCGACCAGCGCCGACCGGCGGGGGGAGGCCTGCTCGGAATCGCCCTTGCCGCCCTTACCGGCGCCCTTTCCCGGGGCGTCGGCGGCGGCAGGGGTGGACCAGAACCACTGTCCCGCCAGCGGGCGGACGAGGGCACGGACCACGTAGATGACCGCCACAGCCCCCGCCAGCACCGCCGCCAGCACCAGGATCTCGCCGGTCAGCAGGGCGAAGATGGCGTTGATGCTCCGTTCGGGATTCGGGCCGGCTCCCGTCACCAGCAGGTTCCGGGCCGGGCCGCTGCGCACGGACATCGCCGCCACACCCACCAGCGTCGCCAGGACCGCCCCCTCGGGGCGGGACGAGACGGTCAGGACCGCGCACACCGCCGCCAGGGCCCAGACCAGCCCGGCCAGCACCGCCAGGCGCGGCAGCGACCCGTCGGCGAAGAACACCCACGCCGCCTCCTGGTCCGCCGGGCCGACCAGGCGCCAGATCGCCCACCAACTGACCGCCGCGGCGATCACCGCCGCCACGCGGACCTGAATCTTCTCGACAAGATGCTGCGTCTCCGGCTTCATGGTCGGTTCCGTCGCGCGATTCGCCCCCGGCCCCGGGCCGTGCCTTGGCATGCGGGGGCAGGGGCAGTAGACTCTATCGACGAACGTAGACGGATATCGTAGTCTTCCGCGCCCGCAAACGCAATTTCGATGAGCAGTTCCGCCTGCTGATGCCGGCGCTGGCGGAGTTGGACTGCTCTGAGGTCCATAACCCCCCGTACCGACGGCATCTCCGCTGCGCTTCGACTTCCGCTGGGGGGCGATTGTCTCTATGCGGGGGGACGCGGTGGGTGATTCGGTATCTACGCTATGAGGCCGTCGGACCGCTC
>DASRZG010000103.1:0-6673 GCA_035686585.1 Phycisphaerae bacterium | reverse complement strand
GCCAGCCCGCCGACGTCCCCCCGCAGGTGACCGCCGTCAAGGCCGTGCACCGGGCCGGGCAGACCTTTGTCACCTGGAAAGAGATCTCCGACCCCGTCGCGGCCGAGACGGTCGCGTGGGGCCGGCTCAAGCCGATCCTCGACGGGCTCGACCGCCAGGAGCAGGTCCGCTATTGCGTGTACCGCCACGACCGGAAGATCACGGCCGACAACCTGCATGAGGCCGAGCGGATCGCCACGGTCAAGCCCCTGTCGTGCTGGAACGTCAACGGGCGGAACATCGACCGGCCCGTGGACGAGTTCATCGCCACCGGCACCTACCTGCCGACCGGCCACTGGAACCCGTTTGACAGCGCCCGGATCGACGGGGAGTACGGGCGGGACTGCCAGATCGAGCGCCTGGTGATACGGGACGGGGACAAACCGCTGCCGGCGGGCTCGGGGCTGTTCGTCCACACGCCGGGGGCGGCAGGGACGGCCTACTACGCGGTCGTCACCTGCAGGGACGGCGTGGAGAACACGCGGGACATCGGCGCCGGCAACTCCCTCGCCCGGCCGCTGGCCGAGAAGGCGGGGATCGGGGAGCCCGTCTTCCAGCGGCAGTTGGGCAAGATGCCGTTCTTCAACTACGCCCAGAAGCGCCTCCATTACGTCCGCTGGGTGGCGCCGCCATTGGCGAACGTCCCGGGGGTGTACTACAACTGGTCCGTCGGCGTGCCGGATGAGCTGGGCAAGTCCGTCCCGCTGGAGCTGAACCTGCACCGCGACGGGCACTCGTACTGGCGGACGCACTATCGGATCGAGCGGGACAGCATCGTCCTGTCGCCGTATGACTTCCCGGTGCAGACCTTCTGGGCGGGCACCCACGAGTCGCTGGGGACGCTCAAGTCGTTCCGGCAGGGGATCATCCGCCACTACACCGAGAAGCGCCTGCTGGCGTTCATCGACTGGGCGGTGCGGCAGTGGCCCGTCGACCGCGGCCGGGTGCTGGTCACCGGCTGCCGCGGCGGGGCGTCGGGCTCCGGCGCGCTGCATCTGGGCATGCGCCACCCGGAGGCGTTCAACGTGGTGATCGCCGGGCATCCGTGGGTCGAGTACGTCGGCCCGGCCAGCGACACCGACCGCCGCGCCGCCGCCACCGCGCAGGCCATGCAGGCGGTCTGGGGCAAGGCCGACTGGAACATCAAGTGCGAGTCGGGGCAGACCTTCTGGAACGATCACGACATGAACCGCCTGGCGGCGGGGCTTGAACCCAAGGCGGAGCTGCCGCTGATCACCATGTCCAACAACCACGGCTACGCCGGCGCCCGGGACCTGTACACCCGGCTGTTCGATCAGGGCAGGGCGGTGATCGCCAACTTCTCCTGGGGCGGGTCGCGATACATCCCCGTCACCCGGACCGGCACGTATCCCAACGCCATCCGCGTGGACGTCCGCAGGGACCTGCCCCTTCCGGCGTTCGTCACGGCCGAGGGCTCCAAGCTGGTCTCCGGCGGGCAGATGGGGCAGTTCAACGGGCAATTCCGCTGGAGCGACGTGAAGGAGACGCCTGAGGCGGTCGAGCTGACCCTGTTCACCGAGGGCAGGGGCGACAGCACCGCCGACATCACCCTCCGCCGCCTGAAGCGGTTCCAGGTCGCTTCGGGCGGCCGCTATGCCTGGAAGACCACCGGCCCCGGCGGACAGTCCGGGCAGGCGACCGCCGGAGACGGCGGCGTGCTGGTGCTCAAGGGCGTGAAAGTCCCCGCCGAGCCGGCCCGGCTGGTGGTTTCGGCCCAGTGAGCCGTGGAGAGACGCCATGAGACGGCTATTGCTATCGGCGGCCTTGCTGGCGGCGGTCGCGTCGACCGGACGGGCGGACCTGCGCCGCCAGCGGTGGGCGGGCAAGGGCGCCGCCGCCACCCACCCGGACACGCTGGTGGTGACGCGATCCGCCGATCAGACCCGCCTTCGCTTCGACCTGTCCGCCCTGCCGAAGGCCGCCAAGGTCCACCACGCCTCCCTGCACTGCTTCACCCGCGACGGGGCCCAGCCGGTGCAGCCTCCCGAGATTCGGGTGGACGAGAAACTCAAGGCGGCCGATTCCCCGCGGCTGGCCCCGCCGCGGCTCGAGGGCCCGCTGTACCGGTCCTATGACCTCACCGAGGCCGTCCGGGCCTGGGCGAGGGACCCCGCAAGCAACCTCGGCCTGCTCGTGGGGCGCTTCGACGGCCTGGTGCCCGAGCGGACCCGCCTGGAGGTCCTCTACGACGCCCCGGGTGCGGCACAGGCCCCCGGACAGGTGGCCGGCCTTCGCGCGGTGCACCATCACGGGCAGACCTTTCTCGTCTGGGACGAGCACCCGGCCTTCCGCCCGCCGGCGGAGTCGGTGGTGTACGTCGAGAAGTTCAGCAGGAAGGGCAACGACGTCGTCCGCGAGCCGGGAATGGGCACGAACGGCCTGCCGCGGGTGCCGGCGATCACGCTCAGAACCCTCCGCGAGCTGGAGGGGATCGAGCTGCGGGACACGCCCAGCGGTTTCCAGGGCATCCGCGCCGCCCAGCGCGTCCGCGAGGTGCCCGAGGTCCGCTACCGCGTCTACCGTCACACCGAGCGGATCACGGCCGGCAACATCCAGGACGCCGCCTTCGTCGGCGAGGCGGAACCGCTCAGCGCGTATGACCGGAAGATGGCGGTCATCGACTTCAAGGGCGAGTACATCGACCAGCGCGAGGTCGGCGGGTCGATCATCCCCGTCTGCTGCGTCGAGGACGGCAAGCCCGTCAAGGCCGGCCAGGCCGTCTACGTCCACAACGCCGACGGAGCGGGCGGGTTCTACTACGCCGTCACGCTGTCGGCCGGGGGGACGGAGAACGTCGCCGACATCACCGTCGCCAACAGCCTGCCCGAGCCGGTGGCGGAAACCCCCGATCCGCCCCAGCCCGTGCTCCAGCGGCTCCAGGATATCCAGTACGGCGGGGGCGTGACGGAGCGGTGGTACCTGTTCTGGGCGGGCCCGCCGTACGCCAACCTGCCCAGCCAGCCGTTCCACGTGCTGGTGGGCGAGCCGGAGAAGACCCCGCCGCCGCTGCCGATGGTCATCGACGGCTTCCACGGCGGGTTCAACATCGTCGGGGCCCTCCGCACCCCCGCCGGGGACGCCCTGACGCTGCTGGTCGAGCACCAGACCGGCTACGGCGGTGACGGTGACCTGCTGTACAGCGCCGGGCGCGGCACGCTTCAGCCGTATGCCCTCAGCCACGGCGACTACTTCTCCGAGCGGTACTTCCTGCGGGTGATCGACTGGGCGCGGCGGCAGTGGAAGGTCGACCCGGGCCGGATCCGCGGCGGGCAGCACGACAGCGGCCCGCTGCACCTGGCCGTGCGGCATCCGGAGATCTTCGCCCACGTCTTCCTGGGCAACTATACCGCCAGCTACGAGTACACCTGGTCGCCCCCGGGGCAGGGGCTGCCGGGCCTGCTGGGCCCCAGGCCGCTGGCGAAGACCGCCCGCGGCGAGCCGGCGTGGAGCGTGCTGGAGCTGAGCTGGTTCCTGGCACAGGATCCGTCGAAGGACATCCCGCTGGTCTGGGGCGGGTCGAACGTGGGCAAGGAGCGCGGGCACACCTCCGAGTTCGGCTGGCAGGACGACCCCCGCGGGTGGGCGGCGCTGCAGCGGGCGCGCCAGCCGCACGTGATCTCCTGGGGCCTCAACAGCGCCGACCCCGGCGGGACATTGAGCTATCGCGGGATGGCGCCCGAGCTGGCGGCCCTGATCAACTCGCGGCGGTGGGTGACGACGATCCCCGCCTTCAGCCGCTGCTCGCTGGACGACAACCCCGGCAACGGCGACCCAACCGACGGGGACACCTGCGGGCAGATCAACGGCTTCCTGCTCTGGGACGACGCCGACCCGGTCGACGAGCCGGGCCGGTGGGAGATGACGGTCCGGCTGGCCAAGTCCTGCCCCGAGCCCGCCTGCACGGTGGACGTGACGCCCCGGCATTGCCGCCAGTTCAAGCCCCAGGCCGGTCAGGCTTTCACCTGGACCGCCGCCGGACAGCCGGCCGGGCCGGGGCAGTCCGGGCGGGTCGCCGCGGACAAGTGGCGCCGGGTGACGCTGGCGGGGCTGAAGGTGGACAAGGCCGGCGTGCGGGTCCGCGTTCAGGGCGAGTGACGCGGAGCAACCTCTTTGGAGATGGCGACCATGCGACGGACGGCAACGATAGCGGCAATCCTCCTGGCGGCGCGGGCCGCCGCGGGGGGGGTCGTGTCGGAACGCTGGGCGGGCAAGGGTGTCCCAGCCACCCATGCGGGCACGATGAAGGTCGTCCAGGCCGCCGGCGGGGCGAAGCTGCTGTTCGACCTGTCCGCCATCCCGGCCGCCGCGAAGGTCCATCACGCCTCGCTGTACTGCTCCGTCCAGGGCGGCCGCCAGCCGGTCGAGCCGGTGTTGATCCACCCGGCCGCCGCGCCGGGGGCCGCACTGAAGCTGGAGCCGCCGTGGTATGCATCGTTCGACGCCACCGAGGCCGTGCGGCAGTGGGTCAATCAGCCCGGATCCAACGACGGCCTGACGGTCGCGAGGTTCGACAACTTCCAGCTCGCCCGGACGTACCTGGAGGTCGTCTACGAGGGGCAGGGCGCCGACCTGCCCGTCCAGGCGGCGGCCGTTCACGCCACCCACCATCACGGGCAGACCTTTCTGGCCTGGACCGAGCACCCCGAATACCAGCCCAAGGCGGACGAGACGATCTGGGTGAGCCAGTTCTCCGAGCGCGGCGACAAGCTGGCGGAGGGGCCCGGCGACGGGGCGTACGGCATGCCCAATCACCCCGCCATCACGCTGACGGTGCTCCGCCGGCTCCAGGGCCTGGCGGTCCGGGCCCAGGCCAGCGGGTTCCAGGGGATCAAGGACCTGCGGCGGGCCCGCGAGGTCCTGCCGGTGACCTATCGCCTCTACCGGCACACCGAGCGGATTACCCCCGCCAACATCCACCAGGCCCGGCGGATCGCGGAGGTTGACCCGTTCAGCGGGCTGGACACCGAGGTCTACGCCATCCACTTCCAGGGCGAGTACATCAACCAGCGCGAGGAGCCCAACTCCGTCATCCCCACCCTTTGCACCGACAAGGGCAAGGCCCTGACCCCCGGCGAGGGCCTGTACGTCCACACCGCCTCCAAGGAGGGGCGGAGCTACTACGCCGTCACCACCGCCGTCGCCGGCACCGAGAACCTCCGCGACATCACCGACGCCAACAGCCTCCCCGAGCCGGTGGCCGAGACGCCCGGGGTGGCCGAGCCGATCCTCCAGTGGGTCCAGCAGGACCGCTACCACGACGATCCGCCGGAGTACTGGTACCGCTACTGGGCGGCCCCGCCGTACTGCAACCTGCCCTGCAAGTCGCTCCGCGTGGCGGTGGCCGTCTCGGAGAAGTTCAAGCCGCCCGGGCCGCTGGACATCCAGACCATCTCCGGGGCGTTCAACGTCCGCGGGGAGATCGGCCTGCCCAAGTCCGACCGCATCGCCCTGCACATCCAGCGCCAGCTCGACTGGCTGCCCGCCCTGTTCTACAACGAAGGCCGGGGGACCCTGCGAGGCATGACCGAATCGAAGGTCGATTACTACTGCCAGCGGTACATGCTGCGGATGATCCAGTGGATCATGTCCCGCCACGAGATCGACCGCTCGCGGATCAGCGGGTCGCTGCTGCACTTCGGCCTGCGGCACCCGGAGATCTTCACGCGGATGTCGTTCGGGTCCTACACCGTCGGGTACGACCTCCGCTGGGCCCCGGGCGGGCCCTCCATGCCCGGCGTGCTGGGCCCGCGCGGCATCAAGACCGTCACCGGCGAGGACGCCTGGAAGATGTACAGCGTCGGCGAGTACGTCAACGCCTACCCGGACCGCGACATCCCCTTCCTGGTCTGCATCTCCGCCACCGGCAAGGACAGCGGGCACACCAGCGAGTTCGGCTGGCAGGACGACCCCCGCGGCTGGCGGGGGCTGATCCAGGGCCGCCAGCCCTTCGTCGCCTCCTGGAGCTGCGGGCTGCCCGCTGAACTCGGCCAGGCCTTCAGCAAGATGCGCTGGGACGTGTCCATCCCCGCCTTCGGCAATTGCTCGCTGGACGGCAACCCCGGCAACGGCGACCCGGCCGACGGGGACTACTACGGCTGCATCAACGGCTGGCTGATCTGGTCCGATACCGAGCAGACCGACGCGAGGGACAAGTGGGAGATGCCGGTCCGGCTGCTGCCGTCCGCCCCCGCCGACGAGTGCACGGTGGACATCACCCCGCGCCACTGCAAGGCCTTCAAGCCCAAACCGGGCCAGAAGTTCATGTGGACCAACGCCTCCGCCGCCGGCGATGACCAACTCATCCAGTCCGGCGCCGTCACCGCCGACAAGTGGGGCCTGGTCACGCTCAAGAACGTCCGAGTGACCAAGAAACGGAATCGGATCACGGTTTCGAACTGAGTCTTGGAAGGAGGACTTGATGCGTACGGATACACGGGACCGCGGCGGCGCGAGCCTCCGATCGGCTGGCCGTTTGGCGTCGTTGTCGTTGCTTCTTCTGGTCCTCCCATCCCTCTCCCGCGCGGATGACTGGCCTCCGCCCGAATACGCCGCGAAGATCAAGGAACCGCCCAAGACCGACCTGGACACCAAGATCAAGTCCCTCGTCGCCGAC
>DASRZG010000102.1:0-12212 GCA_035686585.1 Phycisphaerae bacterium | reverse complement strand
CGCCTGGGAATGCGACCGAAACGCCCGGCAGAAGGGCGTGGACTGGCAGTTCACAACACCCGACGCCAGGATCAAGCTGAAACGGTTATACCCAAGGATTCAAAACTGACGCTGCACTAGCATGTTTCGCCCTTGCGGGCTGATCTTCCCCCAGTGCACCCCCGGCATATGCGCTCGGGAAGCTCCGGACTCGCACTGGTGGGGCGGATCGCTCGCCGCTACAATGCCTCGCTGACCCGGGCCGCGGCGGCGCGGCGAAAGCAAGAGCGAAAAGGGTCCGACACGCCATGACAGGCAAACGCGTTCTCATCTTCGCCAATTTCGACAAGCCCAACGTCCGCGAGGAGATCGAGCGGCTCAGGCCGTGGATCACCGAGCGGGCCCGGATCGTCGCCGTCGCGGACGCCCACGCCCCGCACGAGTTGGAGCCCGCCTCCGCCGACCTGTGCATCGTCTTCGGCGGGGACGGCACGCTGCTGGCGGCGGCGCGGTGGCTGGCGCCGGCGGGGATTCCGCTGATGGGCGTGAACATGGGCAAGCTCGGCTTCCTGGCGGACTTCAGCATCGAGCACATGCAGAAGCACCTGGACGACATCCTCGCCGGGAAGGTGGCGCCGACGGAGCGGATGATGTTCCGGGTGACGGCCGACGGGCCGGAGGGGGCGTTTGAGTCCCTGGCGGCCAATGACGTCGCCATCACCGCCGGTGAGCCGTTCCGCATGATCGAGCTGTCCGTCGCACAGGGCGACGAGGAGATCGCCACCTACCTCGGCGACGGGGTGGTGGTGTCCACCCCCACCGGCTCGACCGGCTACAACCTCTCCGCCGGCGGGCCCATCCTCGACCCCGGGATCGAGGCCATCGCCGTCACACCCGTGGCCGCACACACCCTGGCGATGAGGCCCATCGTCGTCCGGCCCGACGTCCCCGTGCGGATCACCATCAGCCGGATCAACCGCGGCACGACGCTGTTTGTCGACGGGCAGGTCTCCACCGGCCTGCTCGAGGGCAAGGCGATCGAGATCTCCCGCGCCGGCTGCAACGCCCGGATCATCCCCCACCCCGGCAGGACCTTTTTTGCACGCCTGACCGAAAAGCTCCAGTGGGGAAGGAGCCCGCATCACTCGTGAAGGCCGGACAGGTGTCGGGCCGGACTTTCACGGCTCACAGTGCGGATTCATGTGAAAGAAGCGGGGGGCGAGCAGCGCGCGCGGCGCGGGGCCAACAGGAGGCCCGGCCGGGCAGCCCGTACGGCCTGTGACGCCTGCGATGCCCCTCGCGCCGCCGGTCAGAGGATGCTCTCGACATCCACGACCAGCGTGGGGCCGGTGACGGTATTGCCGTTGTCGTTCCAGTCCAGCGTATCGTTCCCCCTGCCGCCGTCGATCGTGGCCCCGCCGTTGAGGTTCGCGGACCAGGCGTCCACGCCGGCGACGCCGATGGTGATGGTATCGTTGCCATCGGACGTGTCGATGTCGAGCAGCCCGGCGATGGTCGTCCTGAGCCCGTACGGCATGCCGCCGGTCTCGACGTCCACGGTGTCGTCGCCCTTGCCCGTGTCGATGCTCACGCCGGCTGAGGCGGTCAGGTCCATGATGTCGATGCCGTCGGCGTCGTCGCCGGTGTCGATGCGGATGTCTCCGGCGACGGTCGCCGTGTTCAGTAGGATCTCGTCGGCTCCCTTGGTGGCCCGGATGTTCAACTGGCCGCCCATGAAGGCCTGGAACAGCGTGAGCCGGCTGCCGCCGTCGCGGAGGTCGAGATCCACATCCCCGCCGATGGTGACGTAGCCCGTCAGGAACACCTGGTCGTAGCCCTTCCTGCCGAGAACCTGCAGACTCCCGCCGATCGAGCTCATGGCGGCGGCGACAGACAGGTTGCCGTTGCCGTGCTGCACCGCGACCTGCCCGGTGACGCCGGAGAGAGCCAGGCCGACCGTCCCGTTGCCGTTGCGGCCGCTGACGAACAGGTCCCCGGCGACCTGGGACTTGCTCAGGGTGACGGTGGTGTCGCCGTCTCCGCCGTCGATCAGCAGGCTGCCTGGAAGGACAGCGCTGTTGACCGTAACGGAATCAGCGCCCTTGCCCATCTTGGCGTCCACGACGCCCGTGAGGCCGGAGAGGATGACCGGCCCGGTCTGGCCGTTGATGGTGGTCGAGCCGTCGCCGGACGAGACCCGGATCTCGCCCGAGCCGGTTCCGACCATGTCGATGAGGATGGCGTTGTCCTGGCTGTCACCGGTGAGCGTCAGGCTGCCGTCGTCGGCAACCACCGCCGTCACGTCGCCGGACAGCAGCAGCCGGTTCTCGAGGGGCTCGAAGCGAACGCCGTACGGATCGCCCCCTGCAGGGCGATGGTCGCGGATAGAGCTGTTCATCGCGCGGTCCTCCATCTTTCCCCGCCCCCAGCCGTGCGGTCCGGCCGGTAGCTTCGCTACGTGCAGCATACGATTCCCCTCGCCCCGGCGGGGGACTCCCGGATAAGCGGTCCTTTCGTACGGCATTGCATGGAAAGATGTTACGGGCCGCCCCACCTTTTCCGACGCGCCCGGCGCGCGGCAAAGGGGTGTCGGCCCCGCATGCGGCTGGTACAATACGTGACGCGGCCGGCGGGGTGGTCCGAAGGGACGGATCCGGGGCGGCCCACGCCCGCGGTGCCGGCTTATCAAAGGAGCATCTCATGCGACACTGCCTGCGGGGATGGGTCGTGCCGGCGGGGCTGATGCTGTCGGTCCTGGCGGCGGGAGCCGCAACGGGCCGGGCCGAAGACCCTTACGAGACGTATATCCTGACCTCCAAGGACTTCCAGCCGGTCAAGCAGGACAAGGACTGGTGCTACGAGTCCTTCCCGAGCTGGACCTACATGCCCTGGAGCTATCGCTGGAACATCGGCTACACCGACGCGGCGGGGCAGTGGTCGCTGGAGCACGGCTACAACGGGGCCTTCCTGGACTGGGGCAGGACCGTCGTCGACGACGACTACGACAAGCTGGCCTGGATCGACAAGTACGGCCTGCGGTTCTACATGGACCACACGGCCGCCAAGCGGTACCTGCACGTGTGGGACGGCAACCAGACCCCGCCGTACGACCTGCTCCACGGCAACGGCGTCCGCACCGTGCCGGTCAACGACGCCCTGAAGGCCACGCTGGAGGGCCTCATCAACACGCACATCAACAACGTCATCTCCTCCCCGTACCGGGCGGCCTACGCCCTCGACGACGAGATCTCCTGGGGGCACTTCGTCCACCCGACGATGTGGCAGGTCACCGACCAGTACAGCGCGTACACGGACTGGCTGGGGGAGATCTACGGCGCGGGCAACGCCCCGGTCCGGACGGACTGGATCACGTACGACAACGTCCGCGGGTACCTGCCGACCTGGCGGGTGCGCGACTTCGGCGCCGCCCAGTTGATGGACCAGTGGACGTTCAACGATTCCTACTGGAACAACTTCATCGGCGACCTGGTCGAATATGCCAACACGGTGGACCCGCATACCCCCTGCGGCTGGGTGGGCGGGCAGGCGCCCAACGCCTTCGGCGGCTACGACTACGCCAAGATCATGAAGAAGGTGCAGTACATCGAGTCGTACAACCTCGGCGGGACCAACTCGCTGATCCGCTCGTTCAATCCCGGCAACGCGATCCCCTCGGTGACGACCCACTTTTACAGCTCGGTCCGCAAGACCGTCTGGGAGACGTGGTACTACCTCGCCCACGGCAACCGCGGCCACATCGGCTGGGTGGACGGGTGGTTCAACGGCACCACGCCGGCGCCGTGGCACGAGCAGGTCGCCCCGACCTACCTGGAGGCGGGCAACCGGATCGGCCCGCTGCTGGCGGAGGCCGAGTGGAAGCACGACGGCGTGGCCATCCTCTACAACCACGCGTCGATCCAGATGTCCTGGATCCTCGACGCCCAGGCCCACGGGTCCACCTGGGTCAACCGCAACGGGGACTACAGGCTGGGCTCGTCGCACCTGGTCCGCCGCGCGTGGGAGAACATGCTCCGCGACGAGGGCATCCAGTACAACTTCGTCGCCTACGACGACATCATCCGCGACGGCGTCTCCAGCGAGTACAAGGTCCTGATCCTGCCGGGCGCGTTGTGCCTGTCCGACGCCGAGGCCCGCCGGATCCGCGAGTTCGTCGCCGCCGGGGGGACCGTGATCGCCGACTACCTCCCCGGCCTGTGGGACCAGCACGGCGTCGGGCGGGACGACGGCGGGGTCCTCGACGACGTCTTCGGCGTCGCCCACGATCCCAACCTGCGGGCCCGGGACGTGTTCCAGACGCAGCTCTGGGTGGAGGTCGACCAGGACGCCAACTTCAGCTACTCGAACTTCCAGAGCTTCCTGACCAACGGCAATAACTGCATCATGGACGCCAGCGGCTTCTACAAGGCGGTGCGTGCCATGCCGGTGATGAACGCGGCTTCGTACGGGGAAGGCCAGGCGGTCCTGATGAACCTCTCGCCGCAGTGGTACAACGCCTACCGCAACATGAGCTTTGACCTGGCCACCGAGAAGCGGTCCGTCTTCATGGACTTCCTCCACGACTCGGGGGTGGACCGGTGGGTGAAGATCGAAAACGCCGCCGCGGCCACCCACGGCTACGAGATCACCTACTGGGTCCAGGACGGCAGGACGATCGTGATGCTTGTGCTGAACCCCGAGGACATCGTCGGCAGCGCCGTCGCGGGCCTGCGGGACAATACCGTGCCGATCACGCTGAGGTTCGACACGCCCGTCCTGGACGCCCGCGACGAGCGGACGGGCGCCGCCCTCGGCGAGGGGATGCGCTTCGACTTCAACTGGATCACCAACCAGGCGGTGGTGCTGTCCTTCGCGGGCGACCCGGTCCTGCCGGGCGACGCCAACTGCGACGGCAACGTGGGCATCGCCGACCTGGTCGCCCTGGCCGACCACTACGGTCTGACCCCGTCGGCCCAGTGGCGCCAGGGCGACTTCAACGACGACGGCACGGTCGGCATCGCGGACCTGACGGTCCTGGCCGACCACTACGGCCAGGCCGGCGGCCGGACCGCCGCCGCCGTGCCCGAACCGGCCGGCGCCGCCCTGTTGGCCCTCGGCGCGATCGCCCTGCGGCGACGGCGGAGGATCGGGGATTGAAGACCGTCCCCTCGCCGCGTGCTCAAGTCCGGCGGGGCCTGTGCCGAAATAGCATGATGGCTTGAATCGATACGGGGACTCCCCCAGCCGGTCGGGGCTGGGAGACAGTGAAACAGGGGCAAGGGGGCATCCGCCTAACCTGGGGAAAGGAACGCGGACCATGGAAACACCGAAGGTCTCGGAGTGCAGCGCCGCGGAGTGCGCTTACAACAGCGACGGCATGTGCCACGCGATGGCGATCACCGTCGGGGACGTAAGCTCCCCGCAGTGCGACACGTACTGCACCTCGTCGATGAAGGGCGGGGACTATAGCTGCATCGCCACCGTGGGCGCATGCAAGGTCTCCAACTGCCTGCACAACATGGACCTGGAATGCCAGGCCCCGTCCATCCGCGTGGGGCATCAGGGTGGGGAGGTGGACTGCCTGACGTTCTGCGCCGAATAACGCCGCGTCGCGGCGGCCAATCGATGCCCGCGGGCCCCAGCCAGCCCGCGGGGAACGAGGATCGGCGGCGCGGAGGCGCGCCGCTTTGTCGGGGGGAGTCGCCGGCTTTGGCCTTCACAGGCTGAGTCGGCGACACCTTTTGCGCCGCTGGCGCATGGCCCCAAGCTCGAAAACGGGGTGCCCCGGACAAGCGGAGCTTGTCCGGCGCCGTTGGGCCACCGGGGCGAGCCGGACAAGCCGGACTGCGGCTTGTCCGGGGCACCCGACGGAAGCCGCTGTCTTCATTCCTTGCGGGTGAGCCAGAGGCTCATGAGGAACTGCCTCGAAAACGGGGGTGCCCCGGACAAGCGGAGCTTGTCCGGCGCCGTTGGGCCACGGGTTCGAGCCGGACAAGCCAGAAAGCGGCTTGTCCGGGGCACCCGACGGACCCCGGGCGTTGTGCCGCGAACGCGCCCCACGCACGCACTCGGCCCGGGAGGAGCCGGACACGCCCCGGCGGGACAAGCTTGCGGTTTCGCACGCGTCCTTTCGTCAGAACGCCTATGATGTCCGAAACGTTTACATGTATCATCGCTCCTGTGAGATGATTCCCCCGCCCGCGCCGAGGCGGCTGGGCGAAAGGCTACTGGAGACACGTCATGAACCCGTTCAAGCTGATCCGCAAACTGGGCAAGGTGCTGCGCGGGGGCGCGACGTCGCGGGAGATGTTCCTGGGGGTCTTCCTGGGCTTCGCCATCGGCATGACGCCGGGGGTGAACCTGACGCTGATCGGGCTGATCGTGCTGTTCCTGTTCCTGAACGCCAACGGCGCGCTGGGTGCGCTGTCGATCCTGCTGGGCAAGGCGCTGTGCCTGTCGCTGGCGCCGGTGACGTACCGGATCGGGCACATGATGATCCACAGCCTGGGACTGGGCGGGCTGGTCCGGGCGGCGGGGGACACCCCCGTGCTGGCGCTGCTGGACCTGCACGTGTATTGCCTGATGGGGGCCATCCCGATCGTGCTGGTGGTGGGCATCCCGCTGGCGTGGTTCGTCGGGCGGTCGGTCGGCGCCATGCGGGCCGGCGTCGCCAAGGCCGCCGGCGGCAGCGAGAAGCTGCAGAAGGTGGCGTCCAATAAGTTCGCCCGCTTCGTGCTGCGGGTGGTCTTTGGCAAGCAGAAGGGGGCCTTTGCCGAGATGGCCGGCAGGAAGTCGTCGCTGATCCGCCTGGGGCGGGTGATCGTCGCGGCCGTCTTTCTCGGTGTGCTGGTGGCCGCGTGGCTAATCTTCCTCAACCCGATGGTCAAGTCCGGGCTCGCGAAGTCCATCGGCGCCGCCAACGGGGCGGAGGTGGACATCGCCTCGGCCGATCTGTCGCTGGGCAGCGGCCGGCTGGTGATCGAGGGCTTGCAGGTGACCGACCCCGCCCGGCCGAAGCTCAACCGCGTCCAGGCCGAGCGGCTCGAGGCGAAGATCAGCATCTCCGACCTGCTCGCCCGGCGGTTCGTGGTGGACGTGCTTGCCTGCGACGCCATGCGGTTCGACGCCCAGCGGGCCACGCCTGGGGAGGTCTACAGCGACGTGGCACCCGCCAAGGAGGAAGGGCCCGACCTGGGCGGGCTGATCGGCAACGCCAAGGAGTATCTCGATCAATTCGAACGGACCAAAGAGAAGTTCCAGAAGGTCCGCGACTACCTCAAATCGGACGACCCCGCGAAGAAGGGGCCGGCGAACCAGGAGGACGTGGCCGAGCGGGCCCGGGCCGAAGGGTACCTGCGGCTGTCGGCCAAGGATATGCTCACGAAACAGCCCACGTGGGTGATCCGCAAGGTGACCCTCAACAACATCGAGGTCCGTGGTGTGACCTTCTCGGCCGAGGGGGCGAACCTGTCCAGCCACCCCTCTCTGTACCCCGAGAAGATGACGCTGGAACCCAAGCTCGACAGGGATCAGCTCGCCAAGCTGCCCGGTGCCGACAAGGTCGTCGGGGCCCTGGGCAAGCTCCTGGGCGGCAAGACCGACGAGGCCGCCAAGACCGACGGCGACGGGAAGAAGAAGGGACTGCTTGAAGGGCTGTTGAACAGGTAGGGCGACGGTGGCGTCCCGGTGTCTCATTGACCGGTCCGCACGGGACCGGGTGCGCCGCCCCAACGGGACGAGCTTGCGGATTCGCAGTCCTCTTGGCGGGGGATTCACAGGAAGCAGATTGCGAAGCCGCAAGCTTGTCCCCTCGGGGCGGCACGGCCTCGTTTGGGTGCTTCGGGATCCTGCCCCCGGGGTGCAGGCGCCTTAATTCCTCTCATTGGCTGCGCAGCTTCCGACGCAACAGCCATGGCGGATTTGGGTTGCCTGGGGCGAAGCGGTGGGGTTATTGAAGGCCGGACAGGTGACGTTCGCGGGTGCCACGGGCTGCTTGCAGCCCGTGCCTGCAGGAAGACGGATTCCATCCCCCACGGGCTGCCCCACCGGGATCTTCGACAAGCAGCCCGTGGCACCCACGTACGTTGAAAGGAGACGGTCTATGGCCACGTTGGAAGCGGGCGGGGTGAAGGTGGCGGTCGATGCGCGGGCGGGGGTGGTCCGCTCGATCCGCGCGGGCAAGCCTGCGGTGCAGATCCCCGGCCCGGCGCCGGCGGGGATGCTGGAGGTGGCGGACCTCCGCGCCGGGCGGACGTACACGCCGCTGGCCGACGCCTTCACCGTCAGCGGCCGGAAGGAGTCCAAGGCACGCGGCCGACAGTCGTTCTCATTCACCCAGCAATACGAGGGCGCCCCGTTCTCGATCGTCCACACGATCCGGCAGACCAAGGCCGGCATCCGCTGGGAGGCGTCGCTGCGCCTGGACCCCGGCGAGCAGGAGAATCGCTCCCTCCGCGTGACGTGGGTCTTTCCCGCCCCCACGGGCTGGCGGTTCTGGGCGCCGCAGGACACCACCCCGCTGGTCCACGACGGCGTCACCCCGCGGCGGTACGTCTACGGGCACACGTCGTTCCGGCCCTACGGCACGATGATCCCGCTGTGCGGCCTCTGGAACGATCGCGCGGCCCTGGCGGTCTGGTCGCCCCCGGACATCCAGAAGCCCAACATGAGCTTCGAGCTGGACACGCTGTCTTCGGGCGGGGCGGTGACCGGCATCGATCGGGGCTTCGATGACGCCAGCCACCTGAAGGTCGTCTACCACCACGTGGGCCTGCGCCCGGGCAAGGTGCTCAAGCTGGCGGTTTGCCTGGCCGGGGCCGAGCCCGGCTGGCGGTGCGTCCTGGGCCGGTACGTCCAGAGCTACCCCGAGCTGTTCGAGCCCGCCCCCGCCACGCGGAAGGTGGAGGGGATGTACGGCATCTCCACCCCCACGCGCCTGCCCACCGGCCACTTCGAGCGGATGAAGAAGGCCGGGGTGACCTTCATGGAGATGCACGGGCACTTCCCCGAGTACAGCGTCTTCATCCGGCCGGAGGCACTGAAGGACAAGTCCGTCACCTGGCGCTGCAAACCCCACCCGGGCAAGATGCTGACCCTGGCCGACAATCGCCACTGGATACGCCAGCTCAACAAGGCCGGCATCGCCCCGTTCATGTACTGGTACAACGTCCACGCCAACCGCCGGACGATCTCGCGGCTCTGGCCCGACGACCTCATGCGCGACGAGCAGGGCAGGATCATGCTCAAGTGGAAGCAGGAGCCCTCCATCCGGGCGGCGGCGGATTCGCCCTTCGGGCGTCACCTGATCGAGCAGATCAAGCTGCTGCTGAAGGCGTATCCCGAGATGGCGGGGCTGTTCGTGGACAACTACGCCGTGGAGCGGTACGACTTCGCCCACGACGATGGCGTGACGATGATCCACAACCGCCCGGCCTGGGACATGAACCGCAACCACCAGACGGTCGGCCCGCCGTGCTTCGAGATCGCCCACAAGGCCGGCAAGATCATCATGGTCAACAAGATATCGACCATCGAGAGCCTCCGCGGGGCGGACATGGTCCTGGCGGAGACCCGCGGGGTCGAGTCGGTCCGCAAGCACGCCATGGCGTGCGTGTTCCGGGCGCTGTTCCCGCTGAAGATGGAGCTGCCCGAAGGCCCGCACGGGGCCGAGCGGGGGATTCAGCACCTGCTGCTGAACGGCTGCTTCCCCGACGAGGCCCTGTACTGGGAGGCCCCGGCCACCATGGCGGCCTATCGCCCGCTGACGGACGCGATGATCGGCAAGCGGTGGGTGCTCGAGCCGGACCCGCTGGACGTCCCGGCCGGGCTGGATGGGCAGATCTTCCGCATCGACCGCGCCGCCCCGGGCGGCGGGACGGTGGTGGTGGCGCTGGTGGACTTCCAGCGGTCGTGGCAGGACGGGCGGCGGACGGAGGGCCTGAAGGTGACGGTCCGCCTGTCCGACGCCGCCCGGTACAAGCGGGCGAGCTGGTTGGGCGTCGAGCGTTCGGCGGGACGGGCGGCAGCCTGCAAGCTCACCCGCCGCGGCAAGGCGTTGACGGTCGGACTCCCGGCAGTGGGAGCGGCGGGGATCTTGCGTTTGTCGAGGTGACGGTGCGAGAACGGCAGACGGACAAACACCAACGACGCCGAACGGCAAGCCGACCGGCGTCGTTTGTCTGCTCTGACCATTGCTTCCGAGGCCGGGTCACTTCAGTGAACCCGGGCTGTTGGATCGACAGGACCACAGATTACGGGCGCCCGGACGGCGAAAGCCGTTAGAATGACCCGCGATGAGCGGCGCGTATGTCATTACCAAGCGTATCTTCGACGTCGTCGGTGCGGCGGCGGTGGTGCTGCTGCTGTCGCCGCTGATGGTCCTGCTCTACCTGCTCGTCCGCCTGACCAGCCGGGGCCCGGGGCTGTTCATCCAGCAGCGGGCGGGCAAGGGCGGGGCGAACTTCCCGCTGCTGAAGTTCCGGACGATGCGGGCGGATCTCGTGCCCGACCCGGCCCCGACCATCGTCATCACTGCCCGGGATCAGGCCGTGACGCCGGTGGGGCGGGTGCTGCGGCGGCTTCGGCTTGACGAGCTGCCGCAGTTATTCAACGTGCTCACCGGCCACATGTCCCTGGTGGGCCCCCGCCCGACGGTGCCGGAGCAGGTGGCCCAGTACGACGCGTTCAAGCGCCGCCGGCTGGAGGTGCCGCCCGGCATCACCGGCCTGGCGCAGGTCAGCGGCGGGACGGGCCTGACCTGGGACGAGCGGATCGAGTGGGACGTCTGGTACGTGGACCACCGCGGCCCCTGGCTGGACCTGAAGATCCTGGCCAGGACGGCCCTGACGATCCTGCTGGGCTCCCGCAGACAGCTCCGACGGTTCGCGGACGTTCACCCGGAAGAGGCCGGGAACCGGGAGCCGGGAACCGGGAGAAACAGCGAATAACGAATGTCGAATCCTGAATATCGAATGTCGAAATGCACCTCCGCGACCGGACATTCCGATGCCCCCGACTCCTTCACCATTCCTGACCGCAACCGGGCTCACCCAACGGCAGGGACAGCCCACGTCGCCCGCGCTACAGCGGCGGGGTTGGCCGCGCCGCCCCGAGGGGACAAGCTTGCGGATTCGCAGAGAAGCCGCCCGACCCAGCATCTTCGCAAGGCGCGCAGACGCTGGCAGGTAGCAGCACCGAGGACCCCACCGCCATGAAGATCACCGATATCCAAGTCATCCTGACCTGCCCTGACCGGCGGAACATGGTGTTGGTGAAGGTGCTGACGGACGAGGGGGTCCACGGCTGCGGGGAGGGGACGCTCAACGGCAACGAACCGGTGGTCGCCCGGGCGATCGAGCACATGACGCCGCTGCTGCTGGGCATGGACCCCCGGCGGATCGAGGACATCTGGCAGTTCGTCTACCACTGGCCTTACTTCCGCGGCGGGCCGGTGTTTGCCGCCGCCCTCGGCGCGATCGACCTGGCGCTGTGGGACATCAAGGGCAAGATCGCTCACCTGCCGGTCTACCAGCTCCTCGGCGGACGCTGCCGCAAGGGGGCGATGATCTACCGCCACGCCACGGGTGAGGACGTGCCCCAGGCGGTCGAGCGTGCCCAGGCCTTCCTGGCCGAGGGCGTCAAGGTGGTGCGGATCCAGCAGGGCGAGTACGGCGGGGCGGGGATGCTGCGGGTGGAGCCGCCCGCCCGCGAGGGCATCCCGGGCGTGCAGGTCTTCGAGCCCAGCGTGTATCTGAATCGGGTCGTCCCGTTCCTGATGGGCGTGCGGGAGGCGCTGGGCGAGGACGTGCACCTGTGCCACGACGTGCACGAGCGGCTGATGCCCGTCGAGGCCGCCCGGCTGGCGAAGGAGCTGGAGCCGGTCCGGCTGTTCTTCCTGGAGGACTGCCTCCGCCCGGAGAACCTGGAGGGCTTCCGGATGATCCGTGCGGCGTCCAGCACGCCGCTGGCGATGGGGGAGCTGTTCCACTCGCGAAGCCAGGCGGCCCCGCTGATCGCCGAGCAGCTCATCGATTACATCCGCATCGCCCCGCTGCACGTGGGCGGGCTGACCGAGGCGAGGAAGATCGTCTCGCTGGCGGAGTTCCACCAGGTCCGGACCGCCTTCCACGGCGCGGCCGACCTGGGCGTGATCGGCCAGGCCGCAGCCGTGCACCTGGACGTGGCCATCCCCAACTTCGGCGTGCAGGAATGGATGCCCTTCGACCGTTTCGAGCAGA
>DASRZG010000101.1:0-6937 GCA_035686585.1 Phycisphaerae bacterium | reverse complement strand
AGCCGGGCCGGCAGGGGTGGACCGGCCGCGCCGCTGCCCATCTCTACGGTATTATAGCGCCAGCGGCGGTGCGCGACAGGCCCCCGCCGAGGGCGCCCGGCGCGCGGAACGACGCTTCCGTTTGTGACAACGGGAATTGCGCGGCAAGGAGGGTGCCCCGGACAAGCGGCGTCCCAACGGGACGCCGGACAAGCCGAACAGCGGCTTGTCCGGGGCACCCCGTGGAACGTCACTTGCCGATGCAGAACCGCGCGAAGATCGACGCCAGGATGTCCTCGGCCGCCACTTCGCCGGTCAGCTCCTTCAGGGCCTCCAACGCCGACCGCAGTTCGACGGCGGCCAGCTCGGCCACGTCGGCGACCTCGCCCGCCCGCTCGAACAGCCCCGCCGCCTCCCCGGCGGCGCCGACGGCGGCGGCGATCTGGCGACGCTGGCGATCATGCAGCAGCAGTTGCCCGCCTGCCGGCGGCGCCAGGTCCGCCAGCAGGCCACCCAGCCTCCGGCCCAGCGCCTCCAGCCCCGCCCCGGTGACGGCGCTGACGGGCAGGATGTCGGGTCCGAACCGCCGCCGGAGGTCCGCCTCGTCCATCGGCAGGTCCGCCTTGTTCGCCACGACCGCCACCGGCGCCCGCCCGTTCAGAAGCCGGACCTCCCCCAGCAACTCCGCCTCCAGGGCGTGGTCCCCGCCGGAGGCGTCGACGACGAACACCACCGCGTCGGCGACCGTCACCGCGTCGCGGGCGGCCGCGTGGGCGGCACGCTCCAGCGGGTCGTCCGTCACGTCCAGCCCGGCCGCGTCCAGCAGCAGCACCTCGCACCCGGCCAGGACCGCCGAGGCGGTCAGCACGTCCCGCGTGGTCCCGGCCATGGCCGAGACGATCGCCCGGTCCGTGCCCGACAGGGCGTTCAGCAGGGAGCTCTTGCCGGCGTTGGGCCGGCCGGCGATAGCGACGCGGGGCTCGGCCGACGCCGGCGCCCATGCCCCCGCCGCCCCCAGCGCCTCGGCCAGCCGCGCCGACACCTCCCGCGCCCGCCGCGCCAACTCGGCCGCAGACGCCAGCTCGATGTCCTGGTCGGCGAAGTCGATGCTCGCCTCGGTCAGCGCCAGCACGTCCGTCAGGACCTCCGCCGCCGGCCCGCACAGGCGCGACAGGGCCCCGCCCAGCACCCCCACCGCCGAGCGGAGCTGGGCGTCGGCCTCGGCGTCGATGATGTCGGCGACCGCCTCCGCCCTCGCCAGGTCCAGCCGGCCCGTCAGGAACGCCCGGGCGGTGAACTCCCCCGGCTCGGCCGCCCTGGCGCCGGCGGCGACCAGGGCCGCACACGCCATCGCCGCCACCACCTCCCCCGGCACGTGCAGCTCCACCACGTCCTGGCGGGTGTAGCTCCGCGGGGCGCGGAAGAGGTACGCCCGGGCCGGGACCTCCACCGGCGCCTCGCCGGCCACCCGGACACGCCCGCCGACCGCGCGGAACCCCCCCACCCCCGCCAGCGGCTCGGAAAACACCCCCTCCGCCAGCGACACCGCCTCCGGACCCGACAGCCGGACGATCGACCGGCTGGCCGCGCCCGCGGCGCTGCTGACGGCGACGATCGTGTCGGCGGTGGTGAACACTCTGGTTGACGATTGTCGATTGACGATTGGCGATTGGCAAGCGGCGAGCCGCCGGTGGGAGCGGGTGCCCCCGTTGGGGGCGTACCTGTTTAGCGAGATGGTATCCGTTTCCAGGCATGGAACTGAGCTTGGGTGCCATCCCGATACATCGGGACTTGCAGCCTGTGCGGCATGGGGCGGGCTGCCTCCCGAACGATCCTTCCCCTTCCCCCACGGGCTGCAAGCAGCCCGTGGCACCCGGGCCCCGCTAAACAGGTACTTGGGGGCACCCTATCCGTCCCCCGGATTTCCCGGTCCGGTAAGGGCGGTGGAGCGTTTATCATCGTAGAACGGATGTCCGGACAGGTCATCGAGTGCAACCTCTGACAGGAGATCGCCATGAACGCCCTCACCTGGATCGCCACCGCGTCGCTGGTGCTGGTCGCCGCGACGGCCGCCTTCGCCGGCGGGATCGGCGACGTGAAGGTCACCACCGACCGCAGCATCGACTGCTCCAGCCTGGCCGCCATCGCCCACGACCTGTACCGCGACTGCAAGTCCGACGAGGAGAAGGCGGTCGCGACGTGGTACTTCGTCCGCCGGCTGCACTTCCACTGGCCTCACATCCCCACGTGGGACTCGATCGACCTGATCAACAGCTACGGGTTCGCCCTGTGCGGGTACCAGTCGAACATGTACTGCCAGATCGCCGCCGCCGGCGGGCTGAAGGTGCGGACCATGCACCCCACCAGCCACGTCATCGCCGAGGCCTGGTATGACGACGCCTGGCACATGTTCGACTGCCAGGTGGGCTGGTTCGCCCGCAACCGAAAGGGCGCCGTCGCCAGCGTGGAGGAGCTGAAGGCCGACCCGACGCTCGTCACCGACGCGATCAAGGAAGGCAGGGCGTCGGCCCCGTACTTCCAGTGCCGCGACAACCCCGCCAGCGGCACCAACTACGCCGCCACCGCCCGCCTCGGCGGCTCGCCCAGGCCCATCGACAAGCGCCTGGTCATCAACCTCCGCCGCGGTGAGAGCATCGTCCGCCACTGGGCCAACGAGGGCAAGAGCTGGTACAAGCCCGGCGAGACCAATTGGACCCAGCCCCGCCACAGTTGCACCGGCCAGACCATCGACGCCAACGACCCGGTCAACTGGCCGTACTGGAAGCCTTACGCCCAGGTCGCCCGGACGGATGGCGACAAGGTGATCTACGGCGTCAAGCGGACCTACGGCAACGGGCGGGCGGTCTACGAGCCCGACCTGGCCGGTGCCTTCGCCGATGGCCTGGCGCCAGACGGGCTCCAGGGCGTCGCCGGCAAGGGCGCCGGCGGCGGCGGTCCCAACCTCCACCCCGCCAAGGCCGCCGAGGCCGCCACGGCCACCTTCACCATCGACCTGCCCTACGTCGGCGTGGACGCCTGGCTGGACCTCGAGGGCGTCCGCAAGACCGAGCAGGACCAGTTGGCGGTCTACACCAAGCGCCCCAGCCAGCCGTGGAAGAAGGTCTGGACCCCGGCGGGGACCGGCAAGATCCAGGCCGAGAAGATCCCCCTCAAGGACGCCGCCTGGTTCGGCCACGGCTTCCAGGTCAAGTTCGAGATGACCGCCGCCGCCGCGGCCGGCGACGTGGGGATCGACCGGTTCAAGGTCACCAGCGTCTTCATGAACAACATCTACTCCCTGCCCTACCTCATGCCCGGCGAGAACACCATCCGCCTCACCGCGGCCGAGGGCGCCGACCTCTCCGCCAACGCCCTGACGCTGGAATACGCCTGGCAGGAACAGGGGAAGGACAAGACCTTCACCCAGCGGATCACCCGCCTGCCCTTCGAGCACAAGCTCACCGTCGCCGGCAAGGACCTGCCCAGGATGAAGTACGTCAAGCTGTCGGTGGCGCCGTAAGACGGCCCACGATTAGGTGTTTTTCCCTTGACCGGGCCCCATGGGTTGTGGTCAATCACACGGGCTGATTGAGGCAGGGCGTGAGAAGCCGTTCGCGGAACAGAGAACCCGTTCACGGACGACGGCACGGAGGCTATGATTGATGAAACCTATGGTCGGGGCCGAAGGGCTCGAAACGGTGGATAAGGAAGAGCTGCGCAAGCTGATCCTGGAACGTGCCCTCAAGCGAGGCGACTTCACGCTTGCAAGCGGGAAGAAGTCCCATTTCTACATCGATGGCAAGCAGGTGATGTTCCATCCGCGCGGACTTCTGCTGATCGCGGAGGCGTTCCTTGCGGAGATCGCTGACTGCCAGGTAGACGCCATTGGGGGACTGGAGATGGGCGCGATCCCGATCGCCGTCGCAGTTTCCCTGCGATCAGGCCAGATCGGCCGGCCAATCCCCGCTTTCTTCGTCCGCAAAGAGGCCAAGGGGCACGGCACAAACCTTTTCATCGAGGGATGCCTTCAGCAAGGCTCACGCGTGGTCATCTGTGACGACGTACTGACGACAGGCACATCGGTACTCAAGGCCGTTGAGAAGGTGGAGGAATACGACTGTCGGATTGTCCGGGTGGTTTCGCTGGTCGACCGCGAGGAAGGCGCAGTGGAAGCTCTGGCCGCCAAAGGCTACGACTACCATCCGGTGTTCACTCTGAGCGGACTTGGGGCAGATCATGCGAGAACTGGCTAAACGGCTCCAGGAACTGATCAACCAAGGGGTTCACGAGGCGTCACTGGATGAGATGGTCGCCCAGTGTCGCTCGGTGGCCGTTGCGGGCGGATGCACGTGCGCCGCGCTGGCACTGGGAGGCCTTCTCACGTACGTCAGGGGCCTGGTCGCTGACTCTCCGCTTCCCTATGAGCAAGCCGTCAGAATTCAGGAACTCCTCAGCCCCCTCATCGAGGAGTTGTTGCGAACTCCGGAGGACTCCCCGAGCGGGGCGTGCAGCGCCTTCGACGCGCACCAGGAAGAGATAGGGCGGCTGCTTTCCCCGCAGTCCTGAGGGAATGCAACAGTGGCCCGCTGAGTTGCCTACGGCCGTGCGGGCGACGGCACTGCTCCAAACTGCGCGGCAATGGCGGCCATCTGATCCACTTGTATCGCAGGCCGGCCACGAACAATCCCCCGTATCCTGAAGCATCCCAAGCGGATTCGGCGTTTCGGCGCCGCGCAGGCAGTCTGTCCCGGCCGGCCGGATGAACAGAATGATTACTCTGGAACCGGCTGCCCCCATCGGGTATAAGCGACCTGTCAGCACGTCCCGCCTGGAGGCGTTTGGAGCCGAAGGCCAACCGATCGATGGAAAGGATCCGTCTCATGCATGCCCCCGCACGATTCCTCACGGCCCTGTCCCTGCTGCTGGTGGCGGCCGCCTGCCAGGGGGGCGTGGAGGTCTGGGCGACCGGCGACGGCGTCCGCGTCAACCCGGTCACCGGCAAGTACATGGAAGACCGCGTCGACATCCACAAGGACTACCCCACCGGCGACTATCGCAAGTCCAACCCCGTCTGGGACGCCGAGGCCAAGAAGGTCACCCTGCACGCCGCCCGCAACGAGTTCGCCGCCTTCCAACTGGTCGTCGCCCGCGGCGAGAAGGACCCGCCCCAGTACGACCTGACCGTGGCGCTGGACAAGCTCACCGGCCCAGACGGGGCGACGATCGAGGGCCCAAACATCGCCCTGCTGAAGGCGTGGTACATGGACGTGCTGTGGCATTCCTCCGGCTACCAGAACACCTCCCTGGGCGTGGGCTGGTATGCCGACGCCCTGGTCCCGCCGCCCAGCGGCAGGAGCCTGACGTTCGACCTGCCCGACGCCACCAACACCGTCGGCCACCTCCAGCGCAACCAGACGGTGTGGGTGGACGTCTTCGTCCCGCGCGACCGCAAGCAGGCGCCCCCGGGCGCGTACAAGGGCGAGCTGACCGTCTCCTGGAAGGAGCGCGACGCGGAGTGGAAGCTGGTTACGCGCACCGTGGCCGTCGCCGTCGAGCTGAACGTGTGGGACTTCGCCCTGCCCGAGGAGATCCACTGCAAGGGCGACATCTGGAACGGCAGCCTCGCCCAGATGCCCCCCGAGCAGGAGCTGCAGTGGTACCAGATGCTCCACCGCCACCGCCTCCAGCCGGGGGTGTGCTACTACCGGCCCGAGTTGAAGGTCGAGGGCACGAAGGTGACCATCGACTGGACCGACTACGACAAGCGGGTCACGAAATACCTCGACGGCACCGCCTTCACCGCCGAGTGCGGATACTGGGGCCCGGGGCAGGGCGAGCCCATTGAGCACATCCTGCTGCCCTTCCACGACAAGAACTGGCCGATCTCGATGCCCAAGGACGGGCCCAACGAGCAGTTCGAGGCGGTCTGGGTGGAGACGGCCAAACAGGTCAAGGCCCACTTCGACGCCGACCCGCGCCGCAAGAAGGTCCGCAAGGTGGTCTTCCTGGGCGGGCTGGACGAGTCGTACAACGAGAAGGCCTACGAGAAGATGCGGTACTACTGCGACCTGATCCGCAAGGGGATCGGCAAGGGCTGGTTCCAGTTCCGCATCGACGGGGGCTACTCCTGGAAGGCGATGGACACGCTGAAGGACCACGTGGACCTGTGGGTCTGCCACACCATCGGCTTCGACAAGGAGAAGATGGCCCACTTCCGCGCCCTGGGCGTCGAGCCGTGGTTCTACGGGCCGATGGTCTACGAACGCCGGGGCAACTCCGCCTGCGGGTCGAACACCTTCACCGACACCGACCTGCTGACCGGCAGGGGCGTGGGCTGGGTGGCGTGGAAGTACAACTGCGGCTACTGCCAGTGGGAGTTCGACGCCGTCTTCCACGACGCCAAGAAGATCTGGAAGCGCCGTCAGGCCGGCGACGCCGACTGGTGGGAGGCGATGAACGTCTCCTACGGCAACAACAAGTACAACGGCTCGGGCCTGCTGGTCTTCCGCGGGACCGAGAAGATGACCGGCCACACCGGCCCCGTCGCCACCATCCGCCTCAAGGCCCACCGCCGCGGCTTCCAGGACTACGAGTACTTCTGGCTGCTCAAGCAGGCGGGCAAGGCCACCGAGGCCGACAAGATGGTCAACTCCGTCGTCCACGCCGACCCCTTCGGCCAGGCGGCCGTCGGCAACGTCGAGCTCTGGAAGAACAACCCCGAGGCCTGGGACGCGGTGCGAATCCAGGCGGGCGAGATGTTGCACGCGATGGCGAAGAAGGGAACTTGATCGCGGACCTGGGGACGGACAGACCCCGTTTCCTGACGATCGGATGGTTCGTTTAGCAGTCGCCGGCACGGCGACTGAGGCGGCCGTACCGGCCGCCGCTAAACATGGGATCCGCAATCCGCAATAGCGCCCGGACATCCGGGAAGGAGTCCCGCATGCGCGCCTGGACA
>DASRZG010000100.1:0-8140 GCA_035686585.1 Phycisphaerae bacterium | reverse complement strand
TGACAGCGAGGTGGAGGGCCCCGAGACGGTGCAGTTGACGCTGACGGCCGATGCCGCCTACCAGATCGGCTCGCCCAGCAGCGATACCGTCACCATCGCCGACAACGACACTTCCGGCCCGACCACGCTGTTCAGCGACGGGTTTGAGAGCGGCAACTTCACCACGGGCGGGTGGAGCGCCTCCAGCGACGCCAGCGTCGGCTCCCAGGCCGCCTACACGGGCAGCTACGGGGCGAAACTCAAGAAGACCGCATCGATCACCAAGGCCCTGAGCACTGCGGGCTATACGGACATCCACGTCAAGTGCGCATGGGAGACCGTTGCCTTCGATTCGAGCGAATGGCTGTACTGCGAGTGGTCGGACAATGGCGGGCAGAACTGGTACGAGGCGGGCAAGACCCAGGCCGGCACCTGGGCGACGCCCGATTTCACCTTGCCTGCCGGCGCCGCCGACAATGCCGACTTCCAGGTCCGGTTCCGGACGGACGCCGACAAGAGCAACGAATACGGCTGCGTGGACGACGTGGAGATCACCGGCACGCCCGAATAGGACATCTCGGACGCTGAAGCGACAAGGGGCTGCCCGCCCGGCGGGCGGCCCCTTTGCCTGCGCCCTGAGCGCAAACGGCGGCCCCGACAGGCCCCCTGTAGACAGACGTATTGACGCATGGGGCCGGGGCGGCGCAACGAAAACGCGCCCGGACGCGATTCGAGGGGAGGAAACTCGTGTAAGCCTCTATGCGGAAAGCACTATGGCAATGAAGATATTTCGCATCTCCGCGAAAAAAGAGGCGTTGGAGTCAGACTATATCAGACTATAGATCGGAAGGGTCCCGCGGCCTGCTCAGTCCCGGATGATCCGCGGGGTGACGAAGAAGTACAGGTCGGTCAGTTGCCGCTGGGAGCGGTGGCTCTTGAACAGCCATTCGAGGAAGGCGACGTCCCCGAGGCCGGGGATCTTCCGCTCGCGGGTGACGTGGCGGACGGTCCGCAGGCCGCCCATGACCAGGGTGTCGCCGTCGGGAACGGTCACGTCGGTCTCGGCCTCCCGCGAGTCGATGACGGGGTTGACGGTGGCCTGGGCGCTCTCGGAGGTGTTCATCGCCATCTGGGGCCCGAAACCCGCGACGGCGGAGACCACGGTCAGCACGTGCATTCGCACGTCGCCGTCGCCGATGTTCTGGGGGGTGATGTACAGTTGCACCCCGATGGGCTTGTAGGTGGTCTTCTCGGTGATGATGTTGTCGTTGGACAGGCGGGCGGAGCTGATGGGCAGTTCCTGCCCGGCCAGCATGTACCCGGTCCTTCCGGCGACGACGGTCATGCGGGGGGAGGCGACCTCCTTGACGTATCCCGTCTCGGCCAGCGCCTGGAAGGTGATGTCGGCGGACAGGCCGGACTGCCCGAAGACCTGCAGCAGCCTCATGGTGGAGCCCTGGTAGGCGAAGTCGCCCAGGGCGGTCTGGGTCAGCGAGTCGAGGAAGGCCTTGGGGTTGAAGGTGCCGGCGACGGACTGGGTGTTGTCGGAGGCCACGTGCTGCAGGACGCTCCTGGCGCCGAGCTGGAAGTCGAAGTCGTGCCGGACCTCGAAGATGCGGGCGCTGATCTCGACCTGCCGGGGCGGCACGTCGATCTGGCTGAGCAGCTCCAGGACCCCGTCCTTGGCGGCCTCTTCGCACTCGATGACCAGGGTATTCTCATTCCCCAGGACGGTGCAGGTGCCTTTGCCCGCCAGTTGCCGGTTGACCAGGTCCACCACCGGCTTGAGGTCGACGGGCTTGACGGAGATGGCGCGGCGATCGGTCCCGCCGGCGTAGGCGCTGGAGGCGGTCACCCCGCCGCAGTGCTGGACGGGGTAGATGATCCGCAGCTTCTTGTCGGCCTGCGGGGTGATGGTGCAGTAGCCTGCCACATCGGTGGCGCTGACGCGGCGGATCGGGCCGGTGACGATCGCGTCGCCCTGCCCGTCCGGCTTGTCGGGGTCGGCTTGGCGGAGGTGCTTCTCCCGCGCGGAGGCGATGCGCTCCCAGATGGGCCGGGGGGCGATCTTCTCCAGGATCTGCCAGTCCGCCTCGGTGAACGACTGGCCCGCGGCGGCGTAGGCGGTCTGGTCGGCAGCGGGGGTGCCGGAGATGATCCGGGACTTCTCCGGCCCCGCCGTCCAGTTGCCCAGCCGGGTGTACTGCTTGATCACCGCGTCACTGCAACCGGCGGCGGCCGACAGTAATGCACACAGTACGACCCCTGCGCCGTACCGCCCGATTCCCGGAATGGACTTCCGGGCGCTCCTTTTGGCATACATGATCTGGTCCTCGGCGTGCCGGGCCCAATTCCACACCGGTTCCGATGCTCCCAGGACAGGTAGAATAAACGCGCCTCGCGGTATCTAGGTGGCGAAAATACCAAAAATTTCCGCACGCGGACCTGTGCGATTCCTTTTCTATCATCGGCGCAGTCGGGCGATTCCTTTCAGTCAAACCCCCGCGAACACCCTTGGAGAAGCCGCGCCTTGCGAACCGCCCGACCCGTGGCGCCTGTTTTCGCCGCTTGGCCCGCCCCCATCCCGCGGGCGGAGGGTTTATTCCATTGATATTGTACTGCCGTCAAGAGGGAGCCGCCCGTATGTCCAACCTGCCGCCCGCCGTTCGCCTGGCTGGGATCGCCGTAACCGCCGTATTCGCAATGACCTTGGCATTGCCCGCCCTCGCGGCGCCGCCCGCGGGCGATTCCGCCGCGGCGGCAGGGGACACTGCCGCCGACGGGACGGCCGTCGCCCTGTCGGCGGGCTGCCCCTGGCGGAAGCACTACACCTTCATGCCGCCCCGGCTGAGCGTTGCCGCCGCGGCCGAGGCCGGGATCGAGGCCGATGCCGCCTCCCGGGCCAAGGCCCTGGCCGGTCACTACCGGGGCGGGCTGAGCACGCCTCCGCCGCCGGCCGATTGGCGAGGGGCGGGCTTCGACGACTCGGACTGGCTGGTCGGGTCGGGCGGGGAATTCGCCACCGGCGACAGCCGGATGGGCGCCGGGGCCAACCTGACCTATGCCCGCGGCACCGACGGATTCGTCCCCGAGGTGGGCCTGGTCTGCGCCCGCGGGAAGTTCCAGGTGGCCGAGCCGGGGGAGGTCCGATCCCTCACGCTGCAACTGGCCTACCGCGGCGGCTTTGTCGCCTGGCTCAACGGCAAGGAGGTGGCGCGGGGGCATCTGCCGGCCGGGGAGATCGCCGCCGACACCCCGGCGGCGGAGGTTCCCCTGGACGCCTTCCTCGCCCCGCCGGACGCCAAGGGCAACCGCGTCCCGCTGCACTGGTGGTACCACCAGGACGCCCAATCGGTGCCTTTGTGGGCGAAGCGCGAGCGATCGGCCGGGCCGGTGCGGATCGACCCGTCGCTGCTCCGCAAGGGCGTCAACGTCCTGGCGATCGAGATGCACCGCAGCGACTACCCCGCGGCCTGCCGGGACAAGAAGACCGGCCTGTGCTTCGCGACGGTGGGGCTGTCCACGCTGCGGCTGACCGCCGACGCGCCGGCCGGGTGCGTCCGGGCGGCGACCGATCGCCCGGCGGGGCTGCAGGTATGGACCCGGCCCGCCTGGGAGGCGGTGCATGAGACGTCCTATGCCGACCCGGCCGAGGGCCTCTCGCCCGTCCGCATCGCCGCTGCCCGCAACGGGGAGTTCTCCGGGCAGGTGGTGGTGGGTTCGACCGCACCGATCCGGGCCCTGTCGGTCAAGGCGGCCGCCCTTCGGGCGGACGGGGGTGCGGAGATAGCCCCGTCGGCGGTGACGGTCCGATACGGGTCGGTGAACCCGGTTCAGGCGGGGCGGTCCGGCTGGCGGCTGGACGGGCTGGGCGGGCGGCGGTTCGACCGGCTGATGGACGCGCCGCCGGAGGAGGTCGCCCCGGTCGCGGTCGCCAATCCCTCCAGGCTGGTCCGCGACGCCATGGGCCTGCCTCCCGCCGCGACGCCCGGGGCGGTCGTGCCGGTGTACGTGACGGTCCGGGTGCCCAAGACGGCCTCGCCGGGGCGGTATCGCGGGTCGCTGACCGTCTCGGGCGCCGGGGCCGAGGCCGTGAGCGTCCCGGTCGAGCTGACCGTCGCCGACTGGACGCTGTCGGAGGTGGCCGACTACGTCAGCCTGGTCAACGTCTACCAGTCGCCCGACACCCTCGCGCGGTACTACGAGCTGGACCTGTGGTCCGACCGCCACGGGGCGATGATCGACCGGTCGATGGCCCTGATGGGCCGGATCGGCAACATCGGCCTGTTCCTGCCCCTGCTGGCCGAGTCGCAGTTCGGCAACGCCGAGTCGATGGTCGTCTGGCTCCGGCGGCCGGACGGGACGTACGACTACGACTTCAGCGCCTTCGACCGCTACCTGGACACGGCCCTGAAGTATCACACCCGGCTGAAGTTTGTGGCGGTATGCGCCTGGGGGTACGAGTGCCGCGCGGGCCGGGGCAAGGGGGCGAAGGTGACGGTCCGCGACGCGGCCTCGGGCGGCAAGTCAACCCTGGACCTGCCGGCCTGCGGGACGGCCGAGTGCGAGAAGCTGCTGGGGCCGCTACTGAAGGCGGTCCGGGACCGGCTTGCCCAGCGCGGGCTGGACAAGCGGATGCTGCTGGGCCTGCCCGCCGACGGGGGCCCGGACTGGCAGACGGTGGCGATGTTCCGCCGGATCCTGCCGGAGGTGCGGTGGATCCGCGAGTCGCACTTCAACGCCGCCTCGTACCGGTACGATCCGCAGGACCGCGCCAAGACGGTGCCGGTGGCGTACAACTCGATTGTCTGGGGCGGGGCGGTGCCCGACCCCGCCGCCCGGCGCCTGTACGGGTGGAGGTACAACGGCGAGCACCTCATCATGACCTTCAACCGGGCTGGGGCGTCGGCGCTGAACCTGCACGGGTTCGCCTCGCCGTGGGCGTTCCGGATATGGATGTCCAGCACGCTGGCCGGGGGGCGCAACGGGAACGGGCGGGTCGGCGGGGACTACTGGCGGATCGGCATGAGGCCCCGCGGCGGCGGCCGGATCAGCAGCGAGGCCGAGGGCGGCTGCGGGGGGACGTTGTACGGCAGCTACCTCGCCTCCGCCGTCGGGCAGGTGGGCCTGGGCAACTCCACCTCCGACCTGTTCGCCCCGGGCCCGGACGGCCCCGTCACCACCCAGCGGTTCGAAAACGCCATCGAAGGCAACCAGCAGACCGAGGCCCGGATCGCCATCGAAAGGGCCCTGCTGGACAAGGAGCATCCCCTGCCGGCGGAACTGGCCGGGCGCTGTCAGGTGCTGCTGGACCGGCGGACCAACGCCATCCGGATGGAGCCCCTGGGCCGATCCCTCGGCCGGCAGGGGTGGCGGGAAAGCACGCGGCGACTCTATGAAGTGGCGGGGGAGGTGGTGAAAGCGAACGCGCGTTGATCCCGGTAGGCTGCCTCGAGAATGGGGTGCCCCGGACAAGCGCAGCTTGTCCGGCCCGGTTCCGCGCGGAGACGAGCCGGACAAGGCAAACGACGCCCCCAAGGGGGCAGGCTTGTCCGGGGCACCCGACGGAACGTGCCGTTTTCGTCCTCTGTGGGTGGCCCGAAGGCCCATGACCAACTGCCGCCAGACCCTCCCTTGGGTATTCACTTGCAGGCGTCGCGCCTGCCCCGTGGTCTCAACCCCCCGTACCGACGGCATCTTCGCTGCGCTTCGACTTCCGCTGGGGGGCGACTGTCCATGGGGAACAAGCACGCTTGCTTCGCGAGCCTCCGTGCCCACACCCTCTCCCGATCGTCAATCGCGTTTGACAATATCCATCGCTGTGCCTCCTACCTACTCCATTTTATCACCACCCGCGCCCCCGCCGGCACGCCCCTGGCGGCCTCTCGGACGCGGGTCTTTGGTCCGGGCAGCTACAAAAAGCAAGGCCTGTGCCAGGTTCTGGCGGCGCCCGTACCTGTGGCCCTACCAACGACTTGCGAGGAGGCGCGCTCCCCTTCGGGTCGCGGCTAAACGGGCCTGTCTCTGCCAATTCGGCAGGGCGGCTTCGCCGGCGCGGGCGCCGGTGGTATACTCGGGCCCAGACCGGAAACGGAGAAAGGCAGGTCATGGACAGGATCAGGCTGGGGCGTACGGGACTGATGGTCACGCGGTCGGGGTTCGGGGCGCTGCCGATCCAGCGAGTGCCCATGGACGAGGCCGTTCGCATCCTGCGGGCGGCGGTGGACGGAGGGATCAACTTCATCGACACCGCCCGGGGCTACTCCGACAGCGAGGAGAAGATCGGCCGGGCGCTCGCCGACCGGCGCGACGAAATCATCCTGGCCACCAAGGTCCCCGCGCGGGACCGCGCCGCCCTGCTGGAGGGCTTGGCCGCCAGCCTGGCCGCCTTGAGGACCGATCACGTGGACATCCTCCAACTGCACAACCCGCCCGCGGTGGGCGATCCGCAGGACGCCAATTCCGCCTACACCGGCCTGATGGAGGCGAAGGAGCGGGGTCTGACCCGGTTCGTCGGCATCAGCAATCACAGGCTGGACGTGGCGCTGGCGGCGGCGCGGTCGGGGCTGTTCGACACCATCCAGTTCCCGCTCAGCGCGATCTCGGCCGACCGCGACCTGGAGCTGATCGAGGTGTGCAGGGCGCACGACGTGGGCGTGATCGCCATGAAGGCCCTGTGCGGCGGGCTGCTGACGGACGCCCGGACCGCCCTGGCGTTCTTCCGGCAGTTCGACAACGTCGTGCCGATCTGGGGCATCCAGCGGGAGGAGGAGCTGGCGGAGTTTCTGGCGCTGGAGGCCGACCCGCCCGCCCTTGATGAGGCCATGCGGGCGGCGATCGAACGGGACCGGGCGGAGCTGGCGGGCGACTTCTGCCGCGGGTGCGGGTACTGCCTGCCGTGCCCCGCCGACATCCCCATCCCCATGGCCGCCCGCATGAGCTTCCTCCTCCGCCGCTCCCCCACCGCCCGCCTGCTGGGGCAGCCGTGGCAGGAGAACATGCGGAAGATCACCGAATGCACCGAATGCGGGCAGTGCAAGGAGCGCTGCCCCTACGGGCTGGACACGCCAAGGCTTCTCAAGATGATGTACGAAGACTACCGCGACGTGCTCGCTAACGGCGTGTGAAACTACGGGAACCGGGAACAAGGGAACCGGGAACCGGGTAGAAGCGAAGAAGAAAGGCGCGGAACAGCGCGGGAAGTGCGAGCGAAACGGGCCGGGCGGCTTGCCATTTTGCGTCGTAGGCTCGCGTGGAATGTCCGGCCCGTCGAGGGTCCGCTAAACCGCAAGCGGAATGAGCCGCGCGGCTCGCGAACTCCTTTGTCCCGTTCGCGTTGTTCGCGGCGCATACCGGAATCGAAAGAGACTTCGAGGAAACCAAACTGACCGTCACCGACCTGAACATCTCGACCCTCCCCGACACCCCGCGCGTGGCCGACCTCCGCCGGCGGGTGCGGGAGGCGATGAAGGTCGATCCGGTGCGGTGGGACTGCCCCGCTCGGATTGATGAGGCGTACATGGCCGAGCCGGTCGCCGTCCGCAAGGCGCGGGCGATTGCCCTGAAGCTGTCGGCCATGCCGACCGACCTGTGGGACGGGCAACTGGTGGCCGGGTCCATGACGCTGGAGTCCCCCCGCGTCCACGCCGAATGGGGGTTCCCCCAGTATCTCTCCGAGGCCGAGCGGGCCGACGGGGCGAAGCGCGGGCTGGGCACGGGCTGCTTCGGCCACATCGTGCCCGACTACCCGCGCCTGTTGGCCAAGGGCCTGCGCGGCATCCGCGCCGACGCCCAGGCCCAGCGGGCCCGCGCCGCCAACGACGCCGAAGCTGCCTTCCTCGAGTCGGTATGCATCGCCCTGGACGCGGTGATGGCCTTCGCCGCCCGGCTGGCGGGCCGGTGCGAGGCGGAGCGGGCTGCCTGCGGCGACCGGACCCGATCGGCGGAGCTGGCGGCGATGGCGGCCGACCTGCGGCAGGCGCCGGCCGGGGCGGCGGAGACGTTCCGCCAGGCGCTCCAGTCGGTGTGGCTGCTGCACATGATCTTCCACTCCACCGGCAACGGCAACGCCATGGGCCGGCTGGACCAGTACGTCTGGCCGCTGCTGGAGGCGGACCTTTCGGCCGGGCGGATCGACCTTCCCGCCGCCGCCGAGGCGACC
>DASRZG010000099.1:0-34060 GCA_035686585.1 Phycisphaerae bacterium | reverse complement strand
CCCGAGGAAGTGACCCTCCGGGACCTGCGGCCGGTCGACGACGTCGAGTTCATCGTGTCGTTCGCCCTGGCGGCCTGGGAGCCGATCTGGGCCCATCTGGCCGGGAAGATCGGCGAGGAGCTGTTCGCCGTGACTCACCCGGATGTCCGGGCCGACAAGGCCCGGCGGATCCGTGCCGCCTGCGATCCGACCGAGGGGAGCGGTGCGGCCGTGGCCGAGATCGACGGGAAGATCGTGGGCTTCGTCACGTACTTCGCGGGCGTCCAGCCGGGGATGGGGTCGCTGGGCAACAACGCCGTTCATCCGGACTTTCATGGCCGCGGGATCGCCGGCCTGCTCTACGCCCACGCCTTCGACCGACTGCGGGCGGCCGGGATGCAGGTCGTTCACGTCCAGACCGGCCTGGACCCGGCCCATGCTCCGGCCCGGCGCGCCTACGAAAAGGCCGGCTTCGACGTGGTCGGCTTCGAATCGGTCAACTACTACCGTCGGCTGTGACGCCCGCCCGCGCGATCACAACCCGTCCCTGGCCGCCAGCCATCCCCACGTCAATTCCACCATCGACACCACCGCGATGGCCAGCAGGATGGCCGCGAATCTCTTCCGCTTGCTGAAACCAAGGAAGATGGCAAAGCCAATCACCTCGACGGCGCTCAGCACAGCCGAGCCCCCGAGAATCAAGAACAGCGTAATGGCGTGCCCATAGTTCGGCTGCAGGGCGAGCTCGCAGATGATGTAGCCGCCCATGGGAAGGCACGCCACCAGAAGCAGCAGCCAGGACACGACCCACGGAGTCACATTCCCCGGCGGGGGGCAAAGCGGGTTGAAGGCGGCAGGTGGCTTTCCGTGCTGTTGGTCCAAAGCAGTTGTCCTTTGGCTTGTCCTGCCATGACCGGTTGCCGACCCAGGCGATGGTGCATCCAGTTCCGGTGCAAGTCAATACCATCTTCCGCCATCTTCCGCCCTTGGATAAGGGGACGGCTGAGGGAGGCGGCTGGGAGGGCGCCGTGACACTACCGGCACGATAGACCCAGTGGAAGTCGCGACAGGCCGGCAACGCTTGCGGGTTCGCAGTCATTTGTGCTGTTCAATCCGCAATCCGCAATCCGCAATTCGCCCGCCGTCTGCTACAGTAGTGCGGACATGGAATTGCCCGCGATTGAGTTTGTCGCCGCCGTCGACCCCGTGCAGATATCGGCGCAGCTTGGGACGATCTTCTACCACATCGTCCTGCCGATCCTGCTGGTGGCGGGGCTGGGGTGGATCCTCCAGCGGTCCCTCGGCCTGGACATGCCGACGCTGACGCGGCTGAACTTCTACTTCGTGATCCCCGCGCTGATCTACTTTTCGCTGGTCACCAGCAAGAGCTCCGCCTCGGAAATCGGCCAGACCGTGCTGTTCGCCGTCGCGATGCTGGCGGCGCAGGCGGTGGTGGCGTGGGTGGCGGCGGTGATCCGGCGCGTGCCGGCCGACCAGCGCCGCACGCTGCTGATGACCACGATGTTCTACAACTCCGGCAACTACGGCCTGCCGCTCCAGAAGCTGGCGTTCGAGCCGATGGGAACGACGGCCGGGGCGGCCCCGGGGGCGGCGGCGGTGTCCTGGGGCGACATGGCCGCCAATCTCCAGATCTTCGTGATCATCGTGCAGAACTTCAGCGGGTTCACGCTGGGGGTGCTGCTGGCGGCGGGGGGCAGGGGGGTCCAGCGGCTCAAGGCCAACCTGCTGCACATCGCGAAGTTCCCCCCGATCTACGCCCTGGGCGCCGCCCTGCTGACGCTGTGGGTCCGCCGACTGCTGGGCCCGCAGGCGACGGCGGAGGTCTCAGGTCGGATCGGCCCGTTCTGGCAGGCGCTGACGTACGTCAAGGAGGGGTTCTACGCCATTGCCCTGTGCACGCTGGGGGCCCAACTGGGCCTGCTGCGGCGGGGCAAGAACCGCTACCCGGTCAAGCTCAGCCTGTTCCTGCGTCTGCTGATGGGCCCGGCGCTGGGGCTGGCGCTGATCTACGCCTTCGGGCTGCACGGCTTCATCGCCCAGGTGCTGCTGATCTCGACGTCGATGCCGACGGCGGTCAACTGCATGCTGCTGTGCCTGGAGTTCGACAACCACCCGGATTACGCCGCCCGCGCCGTCTTCTACTCCACCCTCCTGTCACCGATCACCGTCACCCTGACGATCTTCCTCGCACAAAGCAACCTCCTCCCCGGTTTCGGGATGTGAGTCCCACGCTCACCGCGCCGAGGCGGTCCCCATGACCCATACCGCGAAGCGTCGCCCGCGCCTTCCCGCGTGGCTGGCCTTTCGGCGTAGTTGTCTTTGTCCTCTTCCGAACGCACCCCCTCACTCACTCCCCCGCGGACCGCGCCTCCCGAAGCGCCTCCAGAAACCGCTTCGCTTCCGTCAGCTCCTCCGCCCCGACACGCCCGATCACCTTCTTCCCGTCCGGCTCCAGCACGACCACGGCCGGGACCGTCGCGACGCCGTATCGCTTCACCGTCTCCGGGTCCGCCATCGCGTTCACCCGGACGGCCTGGTACCTGCGCTGCAGGACCAGCTTGACCTTGCTGTCGGCGAAGGTCGTGGCCTGGACGCCCTGGCAGGTGGAGCACAGGGGCGCATAGAACTGCAGCAGCAGGGGCTTGACTCGCCGGACGGCCTCGGCGCGGGCGTAATCCATGTCTTCGTCGGCGGGCACGTTGCGGGTGGCCTGCGGGGCCGGGCCGCGATAGGCGATCACCAGCGTCGGCCGGTACGGGTAGTCCAGGAACTCGCTGGAGCAGATCGTCCCGTTGCCGCTGCCCGCCAGCTTCAGCAGCACGCCGTGGTTGGGCCGGTCGCCCTTGTGCCATTGGCGGGCGAGGTCGGTGATGTCCAACCCGACCAATCGGCTGCGTTCGCGGGGCCCCTGGCCGGACTTGTCGGCCGGGTCGAGCAGGGCGGGGAAGCCGCCCACATCCGCCCGTCCAGCCGGTGTGGCGTCGCGGTCGGTCCCTGCCCCGTCCGCCCCGCCGGCGGTCCAGCGGATCTCCGGGCTGCCGCCGAACTTCGGGCCGTGCCAGCATGACCGTCCGTCGCGTCCGTCCGTCTCGTTCCAGTCGCGACACAGCCCGTACGCCTGGACGGCGGCGCCGCCCTTGCAGGCGATGGAAGGTCCGCCCTGGAGCGTCAGGCGGATCGCGGCGGCGACGATTTCGGTCTCCTTCGGCACCCCCGACAGGTCGAACTTCAGCAGCGTCCTGCTGTCGGCGTGGGAGAACGGCTTGGTGCCCACGGTCAGCAGGCGGTCGGTGCCGTAGTTGACGGGCCTGGGGTCCCAGTCGCGGTTGGTCGGGTCCATCGTGTTGTCCCACACGGCCGTGGGGATGACCTTCTCGCCGGGATAGCTGCCCGTGGCGGCGACGGCGCCCTCCGCCCGCCGGAGGCTGGCGAAGGCGGCCTGGGTCCCGGCCAGGCGCTTCTTGAGCAGCTCCAAGGCGGGGTCGATCAAGGGCTTGCCGAAGTCGGCGTTGCGGACCTCGACGGGCCAGACGTACTCGGCGGGCCCACCGACGATGGGCTGGCGGAGCATGCGGGCGACCAGCAGGTGGTTGCCCGGCGGCACGCGCGAGGGGATCACCAGCTCCGGCGCGAACCCCCCCGCGCAGGGGCAGGAATCGGCGAAGGGGATCTCTTCCTTGACCTGCCCGCCCTCGTCCAGCACGCGGAGGCTGGCGAAAGGGTACGCCGCCCGGCCCCAGCGGTTGTTGCGGATGGCCTTTGGCAGGCCCGGGAACTTCGAGCCGTAGAATCGCAGCTCCGCCTCCGGCGGGTCGCCGCGGTGGACGGTGCGGAAGCTCGCCTGGACCGGCCGCCCGGCCTCCCACACGCCCAGGGACTCGCCCGCCCATTTGCCATTGACGTTGGGCACGGCCACCCCGCCGAAGAAGTACACCGGCGCGGCCTTCAAGTCGTTCGACCAGAGAATCTTGTGATTCCCCGGCAGCGGGCCGACCTCGTAGCCGCCGTCCGGCGTGACGACCCTGTATTGCGAGTCGTACTCGATCTCATCGGGCCCATAGACGTTGCGGAGCTTGAAGTGGAACACCTTGTCCCCGCCGGACTCGTGGACGTTGCGGACGTCGTAGCTCTCGCGGGCCCCCTTGGCCGCCTTCTGCTTGCCGTCGGCGGCGGGGGTCTGGTTGGCCCAGAACAGCTTCTCCCCGTCCCCAGTCAGGTCGCCGTTGAAGTTGCGGTCCACGTACAGCGTGTCGTACCCCGAGCCCGTCCCGCCCGACTCGTCCCACGCCATCGTCATCACGCTCTTGCTGCCCGTCCCGAGCACCCAGATGCAGTAGCGGACCTTCGCCGACGCATACGCGGGCTCCTTGGCGAGCTTGCGCGGCACCCAGGACAGATCCGGCGTCTCGGGCTTGTCCACGCGCCGCAAGTCCTGGGCAACGGCCAGGCCGCCGGCGGACAGGAGAAAGGTGATCGAGAGCGTCCAGGGGATACCGCGGCGGTTCATCTCCGTCTCCTTTGCACGACGGGGGTCATTGTACCAGACGCGGGCGCCGGCGCCGCGGGTTGGGGGAGGGTCCCGCCTTCGGCCAGTGTGGGGGTTCGCTAAACCGCAAGCGGGGGGCTGCGCGCGCCGGGGGCCCATCAGGAAGGCGATCCGAGGGGTGTGAGACGAGCTTTCATTCGGGCGTCGACTGAGGCAGAATGGCGCGTCCGAGGGTCACGGCACCGAACGGGAGTTGGTCATGGCGAGCAGGACGACGGTTGGCATTGACGGGCAGGCGTTCCAGATCAACGGCCGGCCTACCTATCCGGGCCGGGTTTACGAGGGGATGAAGGTCGAGGGGCTGCTTCTCAACGCCCGGCTGGTGCAGGGGATCTTCGACGACCGCAACCCGGACACGCGGGCGACGTGGGATTACCCCGACGGCCCCTGGGCCCCCGACCGCAACACCGACGAGTTCGTGGCCGCGATGGGCGTCTGGCGCCGCCGCGGGCTGATCAGCTTCACCATCAACCTCCAGGGCGGCAGCCCGCAGGGGTACTCGAAGCATCAGCCGTGGCACAACTCCGCCTTCGAGGCCGACGGGTCGCTGCGGGAGGACTACCTTGGGCGCCTGAGGCGGATACTGGACGCCGCGGACGATCTGGGCATGGCCGTGATCCTCGGCCTGTTCTATTTCGGTCAGGACCATCGACTTGCGGACGATGACGCCGTCCGCCAGGGCGTCGACAACGCCGTCGACTGGCTGTGCCAGACCGGGTACACCAACGTCCTGATCGAGATCGCCAACGAGGTCAACGTGCGGGCCTACACGCGGGACGTGATCAAGACGGACCGCTGCAGCGAGCTGATCGAGCGGGTCAAGGCCCGGTCGGCGGGGCGGCTTCTGGTCTCGACCAGCATGGGCGGCGGGGCGATCCCGCCGGAGTCCATCATCGCCGCCGCCGACTTCCTCCTGCTGCACGGCAACGGCGTGGGCGAGCCGGACCGGATCCGCCAGATGGTCGATCAGTGCCGCCACTCGCCCGCCTACCGCGGCCAGCCGATCCTGTTCAACGAGGACGACCACTTCGACTTCGACAAGCCGGACAACAACTTCCTGGCCGCCGTCAGCCGGTATGCCGGGTGGGGCTACTTCGACTACCGGATGGCGGGGGAGGATTTCGAGCAGGGCTACCAGTCGGTGCCGGTGGACTGGGGGATCTCGTCGTCGCGCAAGCGAGGGTTTTTCGACCTGTTATCGAAAGTTACGGGAAGCGCCTGACGGGTTTGGGCGCGAAAGCCCACGGATAGCGATCCGTGGGTTTTAGACGACGGGACTACCGGCGCTTCCTGGACGCGAGGTACTCGTCCAGTTCTTCCGGCGTGGTGATCATCGTGTCGTAGAACTTGCCGAAGTCCTCGCAGTCGGGGGGTTTCATCTCGCGGCAGCGGGCGGGGCGGCATTCGTAGATGCTGCAGCGGTCGTGCCGGTCGAGGTACAGGCACCGGCCCTTGATGAGGCGGTACCAGCGGCGGCGGCGGATGAAGAGGTTGACCGTGTCGTACTGGAGTTCCCACTTCAGCTCGAGGACGTCGGAGTCTGTCTTGGGCTTGTCGATGGGCATGACCAGGTCGTAACAGCACTTGGCCCCGCACCCACAGCACGTGTCCAGCGTTGTGGGCGGGGGACTGCCCGTCCTGGACTTGCCCTGTTTCCTGGACATGACGAGGCCCGTCACAAGCGAATCCCAGCAGCACTCACTTCTTCCACGGCGGCGTCTCCGGCAGCAGGGCGAGGAACGCGTCGAGGAGGCCCTGCTCGTACGAGCCCGCGTATTCGCCCGCGAGGAACCGATCGGCGGCTTCGTCGTGGAAGCGCCGCCAGGAGTCCGCCTCGCGGCCCGGGTTGATCGGGTAGAACAGCACGCCGTTGTCCTTGGCGGCCCGCAGGTCGCCCGGGGCGTCGCCGATCATGAGGATCCGGCCAGCGTCGTACTTGCCGCAGGCGCCGTACCGCAGGTGCTCCGCCTTGCTGCCCATCTCCTGCCCGCAGAGCATGCCGACGTACTCGTCCAGGCCGTGCTCCGCCCATTCCCGCTGGAGCGCCTCGCGGGGGGTGGACGAGACGACCATCATGTCGGCGGCGTCCTGGACCTTCTGGAGGCTCTGGCGGACGTACGGATAGGGGGGAACGCCCCGGACGATCCGCTCGATGCTTTCGTTGACGGCCCGGGACCACGCCAGGGCCCGGGCCAGGACGGGATCGCCCGTCTCGGCCGCCTTCGCCGCCAGGGCAGGATTGCCCAGGCGTGATTCGGCCTCGATCCACGCCCGGAGTGAATCGACCTGCGGGGGCTGGTACCCGCGGGCCACCGGCTCGTCCCAGTCGGCCAGAAGATCGAACACCATCGTCAAGGCCGGGAAGCGGTTGGTGCCGCGCCACCGGCTGTAGAGGTTGACGAACTCCGCCGCCTCCCTTGCGAACCGGCTGACGGCCTGGAGGTCCCAGGTGTTGACGATGTTGGGGATGAAGCACTCCTTGTGCTTGATCTCCATCGTGTCGAACGCACAGCCGTCGGAGTCGATGCCGATGAGGAAATCCCGCGTTCGCCTTAGGAGTTTCAGTTGGGAAAAATGATCGGCCACACGTCACTCCTGGCAGGTTGTCTCACCAAGTCTAGCAGAGCCGGACCAGCATGCATATCACTTCCGTGACGCCTCGGCAACGCCCTGTGTGGTCGCGGCCTGTGTGGTCGCGGCGGGCTTGGTGGCGGCCTTGTTGAGCGCCTTGAGCTGACTTCCTGCCCACGCGGCAACGATCGTGTCGGCATCTGCTGTCAGAATATCGTAGATGGCCCGGCATCGGTCTTGGCAGGCCGGCTTCTCGCGCAACTGGACCAGACTGACGGTGATGTCCCTTCGCTCTTTGCGGGCCTGGGCGTACAGGTCGCGGAACTCTCGCTGGGCGTTGAGACACTCCCTGTTGCCGTCCACGCTCCAAGGAGGAGAGAAGGACACCGCGACCCGTCCGGGAAGGTAAGACACCCAGTACTCCTTCTCCTGCCGGATCAGCGTCTGTCCGGCAAAACGCAGGCGCGCGTCGCGGGTCCCATTCCGCGCGGCCAGCAGGTCGGCCTTGCACGCCTCGCAGTAGTCCAGGTAGTGAGGCTGCTTGAGCAAGGCTTTGGCCATGGGGACGCCAATAACGGCATCCATCACGCATCTCCGCCGGTTGCAGTGGGTCCCGTCGCCATGGTCGGCGTTTCGGCACAGCCCCAGGACGTGCCCCATCTCGTGCTGGAGGACGGCCGGGTACATCGAGCGGCCCATGAACGGCTGGTAGGCCACGTCGCAGTAGATTGCGCAGGGATACCACCTGACAACGTGGGGGTTGAGCGGCTTGGACATGCCCAGCTTCCGGGAATCGTAGAACAGGAAGTACAGAAAGGCCGGCGGCCCCACGCCGGGCCGGGGGAGGGGGCCGTCCACGTTCTCCAACGCCACCAGGTGCGGATCCTTTCGCCTCGCCTCTGACAGGGGGATGGGCCTTTCCCTGATGAAGGTAATCCCCTCGGGCTTGTCGCAATACGTGCTCAGGACGTCCCGTATCGTCTCGACGGTCCCGGCCGGGATCTCCGTCCCCTCGACCGTGTCGATCTCCACCACCAGCCGGGAGCAGGAGTCCGCCTTCAGGTACAGCAAGCCCGGGTTCCAGAAGGTAGGCATCGTTCCGGAGCCGGAGTTGGCCTCCGAGCCGCACCCGGTCAGGCCCGCCGCCAGGGCCCAGAGGAACGGTAGTAGGCGATTGGCCTTCATGATCGGTCTACGCCATCCAAGCCTGTGCGGCTGGGTCGCCCCCCGCGCAGACCCGCATTCCGAGTTCAGGCAGGCGCAATGCCTACACCCCCGAATAGGCGCTGAACCCGCCGTCGACGGGGACCACGATTCCCGAGACGAACTTCGAGGCGTCGGAGATCAGCCAGACGAGGGTGCCGATCAGCTCGGCCGGCTCGCCGAAGCGGCCCGCGGGGGTGTGGTCGATGATCTGCTTGCCGCGGGCGGTGAGGCTGCCGTCCTTCTCGGTCAGCAGGAAGCGGTTCTGTTCGGTCAGGAAGAAGCCCGGGGCGATGGCGTTGACGCGAATGTTGGGCGAGTGGGTCTGGGCCATGTAGGTGCTCAGCCACTGGGTGAAGTTGCTGACGGCGGCCTTGGCGGCCGAGTAGGCGGCGATGCGGGTCAGCGGGCGGAAGGCGTTCATGGATGAGACGTTCACGATCACCCCGTCGCCGCGCTCGGCCATGTGGGCGCCGAAGACCTGGCTGGGCAGCATCGTGCCGAGGCAGTTGAGCTTGAAGACCCACTCGATCGCGTCGGGGTCGACGTCGAAGAACGTCTCGGGCGGGATGCAGGTGGCCTGGCGCTTGTTCCCGCCGGCGCCGTTGATCAGCACGTCCACGCGGGCCAGCCTGGCGATGGTCTGGTCGAAGGCCTCGCGCAGGGCGTCCTTCTCCAGGACGTTGCAGTGGACCGCCACGGCCGATCCGCCCGCGGAGGCGATCTCCTTGCACAGGGCCCCCGCCTGCTCGTCCATGATGTCCAGCACCGCGATCTTCGCTCCCCGCGCCGCCAGCGCTTTCGCCATTTCCCCACACAGGACCCCGGCGCCGCCGGTGATCGCGATGCACTTACCCTCTACGCTGAACAGTGTGTCTTCGGACATCGTATGTGTTCCTTCTCCCAAGTCGTCTAATGCCCACGGATCGCTATCCGTGGGCTTTATACACCTTACTTCCTGAACGGCGCCACGTGGCGCCCGATATGCTTGCTCAGAACGGAGTAATGCGTCTCTTCATCCTTCTTCAGCGCCTCCAAGAGGCGCGTCCGGAAGCGCTTCCCGCCGTCGGCGGTCAGGACCGATCCGAACGTCACGTGCAGGGCCTCGCGGGCGTCGAACTGGTCGGGCAGGTCGTGAAGCTGGTCGTCCCTCAGCGTGTCGGCGGCCGGCACCTTGGCGATATCGGCGGAGACGTGATAGGTGGCCTTGTCCTGGTCGTACCGCTGGCGGGCGAAGTCCAGGATCTCCCGGAACAGGCCGGGATCGATCGTGGCGATGGACCGCACCGCCTCCAGGTAGCTGGTGCCCGCGGTCTTGAGGTGCACGTACGGGCCCGCCAGCTCGGCCACGATGGGGTAGATGCTGAACTTGTCCGAGCCGGAGTGGATCGACATCTTGTACGGGCCCAGGGCCTTCATGATGGCCACGTGCACGGCGAAGGACTCGCGGAACTCGTCCAGGTCGCCGATGTAGTCCACGCCCTTCTCGAACTCGCCGATGTAGCGGGGGGCCATCGACACCCACCGGACGCCCAGCCGCTTCAGCTCGTTGGCGAAGAAGTAATGCTCGGCCGGGGAGGTGGGGGAGTCCGTCTCGTCCACGGACACCTCCAGCTCGAAGTCCTTCGTGGCCACGTCCTGGAGGTGCCTGTACATCCGAACCGTGTGGGCGACGGCCGATCCGTACTTGGCGGCCGCCCGCAGCAGGGCGTCTTCGTCGAAGGCGATGACCACGCCGCCGCCGAGGTCGAAGGACTGCCCGGCGTAGCAGGCCTTCAGGTCGGCGGCGGAGGTGTCGAGCGTCCCGAAGTCCAGGGCGGCCACCTTGGCGGACAGGGTGGCGTGATCGTCCGTGTCGGCGTCGTTGTCCACGTGGGCGCCGGGGTCGATGGTGAACATGGTGAACCCGGCCGCCACGGTCGCGTCAATGTCCTCGGGCTTCTGGAGGTGGTCGGCGTCGGAGCCGAAGCCCTCCCGGTAGCCCTCCTGGAAGACGCCCCAGGTGGCGCAGTCCATGACCTCCTCCGGCGTCCGCCGCGTGCGGGTCATCTCGCGGATCGACTGCTGGGCGAAGATCGGCACCAGCCCGCTGCCGCGGATCGCCCGCACGTGCCCGGGCGTGGCCACCCCCAGCCTGTCGCCCAGGCCCGCGCTGGTCGCCAGGCCGATGCACCTCGGGCCCGTCCAGGGCAGCGCCTCGCGCAGGGCGAGGGCGTTGGCGTGATCGGTCGGGCCGACGCACACGCACTTGCCGTCGATCTCGCCAACCGGCTTCACGTTGGGCAGGCAGGGTCCACCGACACAACCGACAAGCTTGTCCAGGCCTTTGCGGCCAAGGAAGTACGTCGCACCCCCGGCGGCCGTAACGCTGGCGGGGTAGATGTCAAGGTGGGTCAGTGACTTCAGTTGGTCGATCATTGTCATTCCCTTGTGGGGGAGGGCCCGGTCCCGAAAGACCCGGGGCCGCGGGCTGCCCTCGCTAAACCGCAAGCGGGGCGTCATGGTCACGCAGACACCACGTGACCATGGCACCCGGAATCGTCAATCGACAATCGCCAATCGACAATCCCTAGGCGATGTACGTGCTGGCGGTGGTGTCGCCGCCGGTGCCGGTCCAGTTGGTGTGGAAGAACTCACCGCGGGGCTTGTCCACGCGCTCGTAGGTGTGGGCGCCGAAGTAGTCCCGCTGGGCCTGGAGCAGGTTGGCCGGCAGGCGGGCGGAGCGATAGCCGTCGTAGAACGCCAACGCCGTGCCCAGCGCCGGAACGGGCACGCCCAGCTTGACCGCCTGCGTCACCACGCGCCGCCAGGAGGTCTGCGCCTTCCGCAGCGCCGTCTTGAAGAAGGGCGCCAGCATCAGGTTGGCGGGGGGCTTCCGCTTGCTGTAGGCCTCCTTGATGTGCCCGAGGAACTGGCTTCGGATGATGCACCCGCCGCGCCACATCAGGGCGATCCCGCCGTAGTTGAGGTTCCAGCCGTACTCCGCCGCCGCCGCCCTCAGCAGCATGAAGCCCTGGGCGTACGAGACGATCTTCGAGGCGTACAGCGCCGCCCGGACGTCGTTGACGAACTTGGCGCGGTCGCCCTTGAACGCGGCCTTGGGCCCGCGCAGCTTCTCGCCGGCGGCGACGCGCTCCTCCTTCAGCGCCGACAGGCACCGGGCGAACACGGCCTCGCCGATCAGCGTCACCGGCATGCCCATCTCGGCGGCGGAGATCACCGTCCACTTGCCCGTGCCCTTCTGCCCGGCCGTGTCCAGGATCACGTCCACCATGGGCTTGCCCGTCTCCGGGTCGGTCTTGGCCAGGATGTCGCGGGTGATCTCGATGAGGTAGCTGTTCAGCTCGCCCTCGTTCCACTCCTTGAACACCTCGTGCATCTCGGCCGCCGTCATGCCGATGGCGCTCATCAGGTGGTACGCCTCGCAGATGAGCTGCATGTCGCCGTATTCGATGCCGTTGTGGACCATCTTGACGAAGTGGCCGGCGCCGTTCTCGCCGACCCAGTCGCAGCAGGCCTCTTCCTTCCCGTCGGCGCCGGTGACCTTGGCGCAGACGGCCTGGAAGATCTCCTTGACGTGGGGCCAGGCGGCCGGAGAACCGCCGGGCATCATGCTGGGCCCGTGGCGGGCGCCCTCCTCGCCGCCGGAGACGCCCGTGCCGATGTAGAGCTTGCCGTGCTCCTCGACGTACTTCGTCCGGCGGATGGTGTCGTTATAGTTGCTGTTGCCCCCGTCGATGATGATGTCCCCGTCGGCCAGCAGCGGCAGGAGCTTGTCGATGAAGGCGTCGACGGCCTCGCCCGCCTTGACCAGCAGCATCACCCGGCGGGGGCGCTTGAGCTTGGAAACCAGCTCCTCGACGGAGTGGGCGGCGATGATCGTCTCCCGCCCCGCCGCCGGACCGGCGATGAAGTCGTCCACCTTGCTCACGGTCCGGTTGAACACCGCCACCGCGAAGCCCTTGTCGTTCATGTTCAAGACGAGATTCTGGCCCATGACGGCCAGGCCGATCAATCCGATGTCCGCTTCCGACATTTGTGCCTACTCCTTCTGTACGCCCGTCGAAGTTCACAGAGCATGGTAGCGGCCGGGCGGGGGATTTCAAGTCACATCCCCACGCGCCACCAGATCCGCGGATAAGCAGAACTTCAGGCTACTAGAATGAGAATAGATTTGTGGGCGGGACCTGGAGTTACTAGACTGCTCAGGCAATTCAGAAACTCCTCAGGCGGTCCGCCCTCACCGGGCGCGGGCCCGCAAAGAGCAGGAAGGCGTCGGACGGGCTAAGCTCACACCGGAATTATAGTTGTAGGAGTGCGCAATGACGAGGCGGGCCATCCTGGCCCTGGAGGACGGGTCGGTGTTCGAGGGCACGGCCTTCGGCGCCGACGGCGAGCAGGACGGCGAGGTCGTCTTCAACACCTCCATGACCGGCTACCAGGAGGTGTTGACTGATCCGTCCTATCGCGGGCAGATCGTCGCCATGACCTACCCGCTGATCGGCAACTACGGCGTCAACCCCACCGACGCGGAGAGCCGGTCCATCTGGCTGGAGGGCTTCGTCGTCCGCGAGCTCAGCCGGATCACCTCCAACTGGCGGTCCGAGATGGACGTGGACGCCTATCTCAAGGCCCACGGTGTCGTCGGCATCGAGGGCGTCGACACCCGCGAGCTGACCAAGAGGCTCCGCACCGAGGGCGCCCTCAAAGGCGTCATCAGCACCACCGACCTCGACCCGGACAGCATGGTCGCCAAGGCCAAGGCCTCCCCGGGCCTGGTGGGACGCGACCTGGTCAACCACGACGTAAGCTGCGAGAAGCCCTACGGCTGGAACGAGGCCGACCCCAACCTCGAAGGCGTGGACGCCCCCGGCCCGCCCCCGGCACCCCGCCGCCGCGTGGCCGTGCTGGACCTGGGCGTCAAGTACGGCATCCTCCGCAGGCTCCGGGCGGCGGCCTGCGACGTGACCGTGGTGCCTTCGACCACCACGTACCAGCAGATCGCCGAGATGGACCCGGACGGGATCATGCTCTCCAACGGCCCGGGCGACCCCGAGCCGCTGAGGAACGTGGTCGAGACCGTCCAACGCCTGATGGCCGAGCCCCCGCGAGGCAGACCGCTGCCGATCTTCGGCATCTGCATGGGCCAGCACATCCTGGTGCTGGCGCTGGGCGGGAAGACCTACAAGCTCAAGTTCGGCCATCACGGGGCGAACCATCCCGTCAAGGACCTGGCGACGGGTCAGGTGGCCATCACCACACAGAACCACGGGTTCTGCGGCGACATCGACTCCCTGCCGGCCGATGACGTGGAGATCACCCACGTCAACCTCAACGACCAGACCCTGGAAGGCATCCGGCATCGTCACCTGCCGGTCTTTTCGGTCCAGTACCACCCGGAGGCGTCCCCGGGCCCGCATGACGCGCGGTACCTGTTCGACCGGTTCGTGAAACACATGGATGAGGCGGCGACGTAGGCATGGCCAAGCGCGAAGAAGTCCTGGTGCTCGATTTCGGTTCGCAGTACAGCCAGCTCATCGCCCGCCGCATCCGGGAGCTGGGGGTGTACTGCGAGATCGTCCGGCACGACCTGTCGGCGGAGCAGATCGGGCAGACGGCGCCCATGGGCCTGGTCCTGTCCGGCGGGCCCGCGTCCGTCTACGCCCCCAACGCCCCCGCGATGGACGGAGGCATCCTCGAGCTGGGCATCCCCGTGCTGGGGATCTGCTATGGGATGCAGTTGATCTCCCGCCTGCTGGGTGGGACGGTCGAGCGGCGCGAGGGCGGCGAATACGGCCCGGCCGTCCTGGCGGTGGAGGACCACGACGAGTTGTTCGCCGACCTGCCGGCCACGCTGGACGTGTGGATGAGCCACGGCGACCGCGTCGTGGACCTGCCGGGGGGATTTCGGTACCTGGCCGGCACCGCCGACTGCCGGGCCGGGGCCATGGGCAACACCGCCCGGAAGATCTTCGGCGTGCAGTTCCACCCCGAGGTGGTCCACACGCCGCGCGGCAGGGAGGTGCTGAGCAACTTCCTGTTCCGCATCTGCGGCTGCTCGGGCGGGTGGACGATGGCCAACTTCATCGCCGAGGCCACGGCCGACATCCGCCGGCGCGTCGGCGATGCGCGGGTGATCTGCGGCCTGTCGGGCGGAGTGGACTCGTCGGTCGTGGCGGCGCTGTTGACCGGGGCGATCGGCGAGAAGATGACGGCGGTGTTCGTCGACAACGGCCTGCTGCGAGCGGGCGAGGCCGAGGAGATCCGCCGGTTCTTCGGCAGCGACTACCCGCTGAACCTGAAGATCGTCGACGCCGGCGAGCAGTTCCTGGGCGCTTTGGAGGGCGTCGAGGACCCCGAGCGGAAGCGGAAGATCATCGGCAAGACGTTCATCGACGTCTTCGAGGCCGAGGCGAGGCGGCTTGGCGAGTTCAAGTTCCTTGCCCAGGGCACGTTGTATCCGGACGTGATCGAGAGCGTCTCGGCCACCGGAGGCCCGTCGGCGACGATCAAGAGCCATCACAACGTCGGCGGGCTGCCGGAGAAGCTGGGCTTCGAGCTGATCGAGCCGCTGCGAGAGCTGTTTAAGGACGAGGTCCGCCGGCTCGGCAGGGAGCTGGGCCTGCCGGAGCGGCTGGTGAACCGCCAGCCCTTCCCGGGCCCGGGGCTGGCGGTGCGGATCGTCGGGCCGGTGACGGCGGAGCGCGTGGCCGTGCTCCAGGCCGCCGACGCGATCGTCCGGGAGGAGATGGAGTCCTGGGACGGCTACGACAGCGTGTGGCAGTCCTTCGCGGTGCTGCTGCCGGTCAAGAGCGTCGGCGTGATGGGCGACGAGCGGACCTATGACAACGCCGTCGCGGTCCGGGCAGTGACCAGCCTGGACGGCATGACCGCCGACTGGGTCCGCCTGCCGTATGAACTGATGGCCCGCCTGTCCGCCCGCGTCATCAACGAAGTCAAAGGCGTCAACCGGGTGGTCTACGACATCTCGTCCAAGCCGCCCAGCACGATTGAATGGGAGTGAGGACCGGGCGCTGAGTCTGTGCAATGATCGCGATCATCGATTACGGCCTGGGCAACCTCGAGAGCGTCAAGTACGCCCTCGACCGGCTTGAACGCGCATCGGAGCTGACGAGTGATCCGGAGCGGATCCTCTCGGCCGACGGGGTGATCCTGCCGGGAGTCGGGGCGTTCGGGCGGGCGATGGAGATGTTCGGCCGGAGGAACCTCCTGGAGGCGGCCCGGGAGGCGGCGGGGTCCGGCAGGCCCTTCATGGGCATCTGCCTGGGCCAGCAATTGCTGCTGACGGTCAGCGCCGAGCACGGCACGCACGAAGGGCTGGACATCATCCCCGGCAAGGTGGTGCGGTTCGGCGAGGACCTGACCGTCCCGCACATGGGATGGAACCAGGTGCGGCAGGACGGCCCGTGCCCGCTGCTGGAGGGCATCGCCGACGAGAGCTTCTTCTACTTCGCCCACTCGTATTACGTGGTGCCGGGCGAGCGGGCCGCGGCGGTCGGCACGACCGAGTACGGGCGCCGGTTCGCCTCGGTGATCCAGTCGGGCATGGTGTTCGGGACGCAGTTTCACCCGGAGAAGTCGGGCCCGGTGGGGCTGAGGATGCTGAGCAACTTTTGTGGGCTGTGTGACAGGAGTGAATGCACAGGTTGAAAACCTGTGCCACGAGATGCTGGCCAAACGGATCATCCCGTGTCTGGACGTGAAAAACGGCAGGGTGGTGAAGGGTACGTCCTTCGTCAACCTCCGCGACGCGGGCGATCCGGTCGAGTGCGGCCGGCGGTACAGCGAGGAGGGCGCGGACGAGCTGGTGTTTCTGGACATCACCGCCACGCTGGACGTCCGCCAGACGGTGCGGAAGCTGGCGGCGGCGGTGGGGCGGGAAGTGTTCATCCCCTACGCCATCGGCGGGGGCATCCGGACGCTGGACGACATCCGGGCGCTGCTGCAGGCGGGGGCGGAGAAGATCTCCATCAACACCCAGGCGGTGCGAACGCCCGAGCTGATCACCGAAGGATCCGAGGCATTCGGCAACCAGGCTGTGGTGGTGGCGGTGGACGCGCTGCGGACCGGCGAAAGCTGGGAGGTCTACGTCGGCGCCGGCACGACGCCGACGGGCATCGACGCGATCGAATGGGCCCGCCAGGTCGAGCGGCTTGGCGCGGGCGAGATCCTGCTGACCAGCATCGACGCCGACGGGCACAAGGCCGGCTACGACTGCGAGCTGACCGCCCGCGTGGCGGACGCGGTGTCGATCCCGGTGATCGCCTCCGGCGGGGCGGGCGGGCCCGAGGACATCTACCGCGCCCTGACCGAAGGCAAGGCCGACGCCGCCCTGGCGGCGTCGATCTTCCACTATGGGCAGTACTCCATCCGAGAGGTAAAGGACTACTTGAGGCAGCGCGGCGTGCACGTAAGGACTTAAGGATACGACCATGGCCAAGCACATTTTCGTCACGGGCGGCGTGGTGTCGTCGCTGGGCAAGGGAATCACGGCCGCGTCCCTGGGCATGCTGCTGGGCCGGCGCGGGCTGCGGGTGGCGATGCAGAAGTTCGACCCGTACCTGAACGTCGATCCGGGGACGATGAACCCTTACCAGCACGGGGAGCTGTACGTCACCGACGACGGGGCGGAGACGGACCTGGACCTGGGCCACTACGAGCGGTTCACGGGCATCGAGACCCGCCGGGCGAGCAACTACACCTCCGGGCAGATCTACTCGTCGGTGATCGCCAGGGAGCGCCGCGGCGACTACCTCGGGGCGACCATCCAGGTGGTCCCGCACATCACCGACGAGATCTGCGCCGCCGTCCTGTCCGTCGCCGACGACGCCGACGTGGTCATCACCGAGCTGGGCGGCACCGTCGGCGACATCGAGGGCCTGCCCTTCCTCGAGGCGATCCGCCAGTTCGGGCTGCGGCACGGGCGCGAGAACGTCATGTACATCCACGTGACGCTGATCGTCTCGGTGCGGGCGGCGGGGGAGATCAAGACCAAGCCCACCCAGCACAGCGTGATGAAGCTCCGCGAGATCGGCATCAGCCCCGACGTGCTGGTCTGCCGGTGCGAGAAGCCCCTCAACGAGGCCCTCAAGAAGAAGATCTCCCTGTTCACCTCGGTGGAGCAGCGCTGCGTGATCGAGGAGCCCGACGTGGAGCACTCGATCTACGAGGTGCCGTTCCAGTTCATCCACCAGGGCCTGGACCAGTTGATCGTGGACCGCCTGCGGATGGACGCGGCCGAGTTGGACCTTGGGCCCTGGCCGGAGATCATCGAGCGGATCAAGAACCCCGCCGACGAGGTGACCATCGGGGTGGTGGGCAAGTACAGCGAGCTTCAGGACGCCTACAAAAGCATCTACGAGGCCCTCGATCACGGCGGGATCCGCAACAACTGCAAGGTGAATGTCCGGCGGGTCCTCAGCGAGGACATGGAGCGGCAAGACGCCGCCGCCCTGCTGGAGGACGTGCAGGGCATTCTCGTGCCCGGCGGGTTCGGCCTGCGGGGCGTGGAAGGCAAGATCAGGGCCGTGCGGTACGCCCGCGAGCACGGGGTGCCCTACCTGGGCCTGTGCCTGGGCATGCAGTGCGCGGTGATCGAGTTTGCCCGGAACGTCTGCGGCCTGGCGGACGCCGACACCACGGAGAACCGGCCCGAGTGCGCCCATCCGGTGATCTGCCTGATGGAAGAGCAGAAGGCGGTCACGGAGAAGGGCGCGACCATGCGTCTGGGCGGCTGGCCGTGCGTGCTGGCGGAGGGCACCTTCGCCCGCGCCGCCTACGGAACCGAGCACATCCGCGAGCGGCACCGGCACCGGTACGAGTTCAACAACGAATACCGCGACGTGTTCACCGAGCATGGCATGCGGATCGCCGGCACGACGCCCGACGGGCGGCTCGTGGAGATCGTCGAAGTGGCCGATCATCCCTGGTTCGTGGCCGTGCAGTTCCACCCCGAGTTCCGCTCGACCCCCGTCAACCCGCACCCGCTGTTCGCGGGGTTCATCGCCGCCGCGGCCGCCCATGGACGAAAGCGGCGGGAAGCGGCCCGGGAATGCCGAATGACCAATACCGACTAGCAAATGCCCAAGCGAACGGACATCCGGAAGATTCTGATTGTCGGCGCCGGGCCGATCGTGATCGGTCAAGCGTGCGAGTTCGACTACTCCGGCGTGCAGGCGTGCAAGGCGCTGCGCGAGGAAGGCTACGAGGTGGTGCTGCTGAACTCCAACCCCGCCACCATCATGACCGACCCGGAGATGGCGGACCGCACGTACATCGAGCCGATCACGGTGGAGATGCTCGAGGAGATCATCCGCGTCGAGCGCCCCGACGCCCTGCTGCCGACACTGGGCGGGCAGACGGCGCTGAATCTCGCCGTCGAGGCCCACGCCGCGGGCGTGCTGGCGCGCTACGGTGTGGAGATGATCGGCGCCACCGCCGAGGTCATCCACCGGGCGGAGGACCGGGACGAGTTCAAGAAGACCGTCGCCGCCGCGGGCGTCGCGGTCCTGCGGAGCGAGCAGGCCGGCAGCATGGAGCGGGCCCGCGCCATCCAGGCCGGGCTGGGACTGCCGATCGTGATCCGCCCGTCGTTCACCCTGGGCGGCACGGGCGGGTCCGTGGCGTACAACGTCGAGGAGTTCGAGGAGCTGGTCGCGGCCGGGATGGAGATCTCGCCCGTGCACACCGTCCTGCTGGAGGAGTCGGTGATCGGCTGGAAGGAGTTCGAGCTGGAGGTCATGCGCGACGGGATGTCCAACGCGGTGATCATCTGCTCGATCGAGAACTTCGATCCGATGGGCGTGCACACGGGCGATTCGATCACCGTCGCGCCCGTCCAGACGCTCACCGACCGCGAATACCAGGCCATGCGGGACGACGCCCTGAGGATCATCCAGGCCATCGGCGTGGAGACCGGCGGGTGCAACATCCAGTTCGCCGTCCATCCCGGGACGGGCCGGCGCGTCGCCATCGAGATGAACCCCCGCGTCAGCCGGTCGTCGGCCCTGGCGTCCAAGGCCACCGGGTTCCCCATCGCCAAGATCGCCGCCAAGGTGGCGGTGGGCATGACCCTGGACGAGATCGCCAACGACATCACCCGCCGGACGCCCGCGTGCTTTGAGCCGACGATCGACTACTGCGTGGTCAAGGTGCCCCGGTTCACCTTCGAGAAGTTCCCCCAGGCCGAGGACGTCCTGACCGTCAGCATGAAGAGCGTCGGCGAGGTCATGGCCATCGGGCGGACCTTCAAGGAGGCGCTGCAGAAGGCCCTCCGCGGGCTGGAGATCAAGCGGTCGGGCCTGGGCGCCGACGGGCGCGACGGCGATCCCGCCGCCATCGACGATCAGGCCCTCCGCCGGGGCCTGACCGTGCCCAACGCCGAACGGATCTTCATGATCCGCCAGGCGATCCGGCGCGGGATGGGCGTGGCGGAGCTGAGCGAGCTGACCGGCATCGACCCGTGGTTCCTGGACAACATCGCCCAGATCGTCGCCGCCGAGGCGGAACTGTCCGCGGCGGCCGAGCTCACCGACGACCAGCTCCGCCGGGCCAAGAGCCTGGGGTTCAGCGACAACCAGCTCGCCTTCCTGCGGGGCGTCGACGCCGGCGCCATCCGCCGGCGCCGCAAGGCCGCGGGGATCTCGGCCGTGTTCAAGCTGGTCGACACCTGCGGCGGGGAGTTCGAGGCCTACACGCCGTACTACTACTCCTGCTACGACCACCAGGACGAGACCCGCCCGGGCGGGGAGCCCGGGGTGATGATCCTGGGCGGGGGGCCCAACCGGATCGGCCAGGGGCTCGAGTTCGACTACTGCTGCGTGCACGCGGCCGAGGCGCTGCGGGAGATGGGCGTCACGTCCATCATGGTCAACTGCAACCCGGAGACCGTCTCGACCGACTACGACACCTCCGACCGCCTGTACTTCGAGCCGCTGACGCTGGAGGACGTCCTGGAGATCGTCGACCGCGAGCAGCCGCGCGGGCTGATCGTGCAGTTCGGTGGGCAGACGCCGCTGAACCTCGCCGCCGGGCTGGAGGCGGCCGGGGTCCCGATCCTGGGCACGCCCCCGTCGTCGATCGCCCGGGCGGAAGACCGCCGGCAGTTCAGCAAGATGGTGGGGCGCCTGGGTCTCCGCCAGCCGGACAACGACATGGCCTCGTCGGTGGCCGAGGCGGAGGCGGCGGCGCGGCAGATCGGCTACCCGGTGATGGTCCGCCCGTCGTACGTGCTGGGCGGGCGGGCGATGGAGATGGTCTACACCCCGGAGGAGCTGCGGCACTTCGTGGGCTGCGCCCTGGAGGCGGCCGACGGGGCGCCGGTGCTGATCGACAAGTTCCTGGAGGAGGCGATCGAGCTGGACGTGGACGCGGTCGCCGACGGGACGGACGTGTACATCGGGGGCATCCTGGAGCACATCGAGTACGCCGGGGTGCACTCGGGCGACGCGGCCATGGCCCTGCCGCCGCACCGGCTGGCGAAGGACGTGATCGAGGAGATCCGCCGCGGCACGCGGGAGCTGGCCGAGGAGCTGGGCGTCCGCGGGCTGATGAATATCCAGTTCGCCGCGGTGGGGGGGCGCGAGCTGTACGTGCTGGAGGTCAACCCCCGCGCCAGCCGGACCGTGCCGTTCGTCTCGAAGGTCACGGGCGTGCCCATCGCCAAGGTGGCCACGCGGATCATGCTGGGCGAGACGCTGGCGTCGATGGGCCTGGACCGGCCCGCGCCGCCGCTGGAGCACGTGGGCGTGAAGGAGTCGGTCTTCCCCTTCAGCCGGTTCCCGGGCGTGGACGCGGTGCTGGGCCCGGAGATGAAGTCCACCGGCGAGGTGATGGGGATCGACCGGGACTTCGGGCTCGCCTACGCCAAGAGCCAGATCGCCGCCGGCACCCGCCTGCCGACCCAGGGCGTCGCCTTCGTGTCGATCAAGGAGTCGGACCGGCGGTTCGTGCTGCCGGCGATCCGCCGGCTCAAGGCGATGGGCTTCGAGCTGCTGGCGACCGAGGGCACCAGCGCGTTCCTGAACCGCCACCGCGTGTCCAACCGACGGATCAACAAGGTCAGCCAGGGCCGGCCCCACGTCGTCGACGCGATCAAGAACGGGCAGATCGATCTGATCATCAACACCCCTTCGGGCCGGCGCCCCCGGGCCGACGAGCAGGCCATCCGCATCAATGCCGTCGCCCACGGCGTGCCGCTGGTCACCAGCGCCACCGCCGCCGAGGCCGTCGTCGACGGCATCGCCGCCCTCCGCGCGGGCCAGCTCGGCGTCCAGCCCATCCAGGAATACATCAAGGGACGGTGGGAGCACATCCCGGCCCGAGCCGAGGCGAAGAGCTGATGGGCGAGGAAGCGGAGGGGAATTCGGGAGATGCCGCCATGGCGCTGACGGAAAACGAGCGGAACACGCTGCTGGGATTGGCGCGGGAATCGGTCGCGGCCACGGTGGGCAAGGGGCGCCGCCCCCGGCCCGTGGTCGAAGGCACGCTGGGCGAGCGGCGCGGATGCTTCGTGACGCTGACCAACCGGGGGCGCCTGCGGGGTTGCATCGGCACCTTCGATCCGGCCAGGCCGCTGGGGGAGGAGATCGTCGAGATGGCGGCCGCGGCGGCGACGGACCCGCGGTTCATCTACTACAACCCCATCACCGCCGGCGAGGTGGACGCGCTGACGGTGGGGGTGTCGGTGCTGAGCGAGCTGGAGCCGATCGACGACCCGCTGGCCATCGAGCTGGGCGTCCACGGCATCTACGTCGTCGCCGGCGGGGCCAGCGGGTGCTTCCTGCCCGAGGTGGCCACGGAGACCGGCTGGACCAAGGAGCAGTTCCTCTCCGAATGCTGCGCCGGCAAGGCCGGAATGGGCCCCGACGCCTGGCGGGACGGGACGGCGAAGGTGTACGTGTTCACGTCGGAGAAGTTCTCCGACGCCTGACTACTTCTTGCCCAACTCCCTCTGCCGGCGGAAGAACTCCATCAGCAGGGCGCCGCACTCGTCGGCGAGCACCCCGCTTACGACCTCGACCTGGTGGTTGAGCCGGCCGTCGGAGCAGATCGAGTAGAGGGTGCGGACCGCCCCGGCCTTGGGGTCGGCGGCGCCGTAGATCAGCCGGTCGATCCGCGCCAGGACGATCGCCCCGGCGCACATGCAGCAGGGCTCGAGTGTGACGGCGAGGGTGCAGCCGGTGAGCCGCCAGTCGCCGACGGCCTTGGTGGCGGCGCGGATGGCGAGCATCTCGGCGTGGGCGGTCGGGTCGGCGTCGACGATCCGCCGGTTGCCGGCGGCGGCGATCACCACGCCCTCGCGGGCGATTACCGCGCCGATGGGCACGTCGCCCTCGGCCTCGGCCAGCGTCGCCTGCTCCATCGCGGCGCGGATCAGAAACTCCGGGTCCATTGACATGGTCTCATTTCCTCGCCTGGGTTCCGGGTTCACTGAAGTTTAGCGGCGGTCGGTACGACCGCCTTCACCGAAGGTCGCCGTACCGGCGACCGCTAAACTGCGAGCGGGAAGCACTCAGTCCACGTCGCACTTGCACGCGATGGGGAGGCGCCGGCCGGTGCCGAAGGCGCGGGCGGTCACCTTCAGGGCGGGGGCGGCCTGGCGGCGCTTGTACTCGGCCAGGCTGACCATGCGGATCACCCGGCGGACGATCGCCTCGTCGAATCCGGCGGCGATGATCTCGCCGGCGGTCTGCTCGCCCTCGATGTGCCGGGCGAGGATGGCGTCCAGCACGGCGTATTCGGGGAGGGAATCCTGGTCGGTCTGGTCGGGCTTCAGCTCGGCGCTGGGCGGCTTGGTGAGGGTGCGCTCGGGGATCAGCTCGGTCCCCGCCCGCTCGTTGAGATGCCGCGCCAGGGCGTACACGGTGGTCTTCGGCACGTCGCCGATGACGCTGAGCCCGCCGTTCATGTCGCCGTACAGCGTGCAATAGCCGGTGGCCAGCTCGCTCTTGTTGCCCGTCGCCAGCGGGAGGTGCCCCAGGGCGTTGGAGAACGCCATCACCAGCGCCCCGCGGATGCGGGCCTGGATGTTCTCATCCGTCGTCCCCGGGCGGTCGGCGGGCAGGTGCTCGTCGAACAGGCGCTCGTAGGCGTCGTGCACCGCTCCGATCGGCACCTGCTGGAAGCCGATGCCCAGGCGGCTTGCCAGCTCGGCCGCGTCCGACCGGCTGTGATCGCTGCTGAATCGCGACGGCATCGCCAGGGCCAGGACGTTCTCGGGCCCCAGGGCCTCGGCGGCCAGGACGGCGACCACGGCCGAGTCGATCCCGCCCGAAAGCCCCAGCACCACCGACCGGAACCCGCACTTGCGGACGTAGTCGCGCAGCCCCAGCCTGAGGGCGGCGGCCAACCGGTCCATGGCCTCGTCGACCGGCTCGCATCGGCCGGCCGGGCCGGCGGTGTCCACGATCAGCAGGTCCTCCTCGAATCCCTTCGCCCGCCCCAGCAGCGTGCCGTCGGCGGCCACGGCGGCGCTGAAGCCGTCGAAGATCAACTCGTCGTTGCCGCCGACCTGGTTGACGTAGACGATGGCGGCGCCGCTGCGGGCGGCCTGGCGGCGGACGAGCTCCTCGCGCCGCTGGACCTTGCCCAGTTGGAACGGGCTGGCGGACATGTTGACGATGATCCGGGCCCCGCCTTGTCGAAGGTTGGCGATGGGGTCCTCGGCGTACAGCGGCACCCCGAGGGCCTCGGGGTCCCACAGGTCCTCGCAGATGCTCACGCCGACGCGGGTGCCGGCGATCTCCAGCGGCGCCGGCAGGGGGCCGGGGCGGAAATAGCGCGTCTCGTCGAACACGTCGTAGGTCGGCAGGAGCGTCTTGACGTGGACCGTGGCCACCTTCCCGCCGGCCAGCAGGGCGGCGGCGTTCTCCAGCGGCCTGCCGGGGCCTTCCCCGGCGGGGCGGACGAACCCGACCAGCGCCGCGATGTCGCGGCATTGGGCGGCGAGCTGCTCGACCGCCCGGACGGAGGCGTCGACGAAGCGCGGGCGGCGGAGCAGGTCGCGCGGGGGATAGCCCACGACGGCGAGTTCGCCGAAGACCACCAGCTCGGCGCCGGCGTCGGCGGCGTGGCCGATGGCCTCGGCGATGCGGTCGCGGTTTCCGTTCACGTCGCCGACGGTCGGATTGATCTGTGCCAGGGCGATCTTCATGGCTCGCGTCCCGGCAGTATGGCGAGCCGACCGCGCGGCGTCAACGGTTCACGGACGGCCGATCACCCTCAAGCTTGTCCCGTCGGGGCCAGACGGCGGCCCCGACGGGGCAGGCTTGGGAGTGCCACCCAACGGGGCCGTCGCGCGGATCCTGGCTCCGGCGTACCCGGCTAGATCTTCCCCAGCACGCGGGCGGCCTGGGCGGCGTCGGCGGCGCTGTCCAGCGCCAGGTACAGGACGAACTTCCGCCCCAGCACCAGCGCCGACAGGCCCCGCATGTTGATCCCGGCCTCGGCCAGCGCGCCGGAGATGCGGGCGCCCATGCCCCGCTTGTCCGGGCCTTCCACCCGAATGGCGTGGATGCTCTTGGACTTGCGGACGCGGTTCTTCCTGGCGGCGGCCAGTTGCCTGGCGCCCTTCAGCGGGATGAGGAAGACCACGCCTTCGCCCTTCTTCTCCGGCGTCCGCCGGGCGAGCACGAACTCCAGCGACGCCCCCGCCTCCGCCAACGCGTGCAGCTTCGCCGCCAGCGCACCCGGCACGTCCTGGACGCCCGTCACCCACATCTGGACCTTCGAGACCTTCATCGCCATTGCCGTTTCTCCACCTTTGGACCTGACCCGCGCCACCCGCCGCGCCCGAAGCGCGCCGCTGCACGTTTCGTCGGCAGGTTGAGGGAGTTTTCGTTAGCACAGGGATCGCGCGGGGGAGGTCGGTTCGGTGTGAGGGGGGAGTGTCCGGCTCGTCCCGACTTCGCCAAACCGCAAGCGGCGCGAAGAGATCCCCCTGTCCGCCGCGGGGACGGACAGGGGGATTCATGCTCTCGGATGCGATGTCGACGGACGGCGCTTACGCGTCGATGATGTCCAGCGCCTGCTGGCGATAGGCGTCCATGACGTAGGGGATGCCGGAGACCTTGGCGGCCTCCTCGGTCAGGGCCATCAGGTCCTCGCGGCTGATGGTGCTCACGCGGAAGTTCCGGCTGCCGGCCATCAACTGCTGCAAGCCGGTGCGGAGCTTGTCGGTGAAGCACGACATCGCCACCGCGCCCAGCGGCAGCTCTTCGGCGGTCTTCTTGCCGTACTTCTTCACCAGCGTCTCGTAGCCGATGAAGATCTCCTCCTTCGTCGAGCCGAACTCGCTGACGGTCTTGGGGAGGGCGTTCTTGCCTTCCTGCAGCCACAGGCCGATGTTCTTGCCGACCATGCCGGGGATCATCAGCGCCCGGCCCATGCAGACGGCCTTGACGTACGGGGCGCCCATGGCGATGACCTTGAAGATGTGGTCCTCGGTGCTGAACCCGCCGGCGATGGCGATGTCCGGCACGAACGCGCCCTTGGCCCGCAGCCGCTGGCACAGCTCGTAGGTCATGGACTGGAGGTAGAACGTCGGGACGCCCCATTCCTCCATCATCCGCCAGGGGCTCATGCCCGTGCCGCCCGGCGCGCCGTCGATGGTCAGCAGGTCCAGCTTCGCGTCCGAGGCCCACTTGATCGCCATCGCCAGCTCCCGCATGGGATAGGCGCCCGTCTTGAGCGAGACGCGCTTGGCGCCCAGCTTGCGGACGCGGGCGACCTCGGCCATGAAGGCGGCCTGGTCGACGAACCCGAGCCGGGAGTGCCGCTCGAAGTGCTTCAGCGCATGATCGCGGAAGGCGGCCTGGTTGGCCTCGTTGGACGGGTCGGGGGTGACCAGGTAGCCGCGGCTCTGCAGCTCCAGCGCCCGCTCGAGCGAGTCGACCTGGATCTCGCCGCCGATGCACTTGGCGCCCTGGCCCCACTTCAGCTCGATCGTCTCGACGCCCAGCGTGCCGACGGCGTACTCGGCGACGCCCAGGCGGGTGTCCTCGACGTTCATCTGGATCACCAGGTCGCCGTAACCTTCGTGCCAGCGATTGTACTGCCCGACGCGGCGCTCCATGTCCGGCGAGCGGGTGACCTTGCCGTCCTTGCCGCGCTCCAGGCCCGGGTCGATCCCGCAGACGTTCTCGCCGCAGACCAGCGAGATGCCCGCCACGCCCGCGCCGGCGGCGAAGTGCTCCCAGTTCTTCCGCGCGATCTCCGTCGAGCCCAGCGCGCCCGTGAACACCGGCAGGCGCATCCTGACGTGCGGCTCGGCGACGCCGTAGGAGGTCTCCGTGTCCACCATCGGGAACAGGGTGTTGTCCGGGTGGCCCGTCTGCCCCTCCGGCAGCCCCTCGGCGCCCATCGCATAGCCCTGGATGTTCAGGTGGGAGTAGTCGATCGGGTAGTTCTTGTCCGCGCCGGCGGTCAACGTGCCGAACGGGCCGGGATAGAGGACTTCCCGGCCGCGGAACGAGGCCTTGAAGACCTCGCAGTTGCCGCGGCAGCCGTCGATGCAGCGCGTGCAGATGCCCGAGACGGGCGATACGCTGCGCGACCGGTTGGCGGTCTGCGTGACTTCGTTGGCGTTGGGTTGCTGGAGATTCATTGTGCCGTCCCTTTCCGAAATGCCTGACGCCGACCCTTGCCGTCTCCGCGCGGGACGGCTGCGGTTGGCCGGCGTTGCCACGTTGGGCGGACACGCCCGACTCGCGGTCCCGGGAGCACGCCGCCATCATCACTGCTGCAGAGGCCAATAACTATATGCCGATAGGGAGGCAGCGCAATATTATTAGTGCTAATATGGACCCCAAGCGAGGTTTATCGAGCGCGGCAAGCGAGCCGGCGGGTCAGTCGGCGCCTGGGCCGGCGGCGCGGGCCGAGTAGCCCAGCGCGTGCACGGCCGCGCACAGCGCGTCCGGGTCGAGGCCCTCCCCGGCCACCTGCGCCGAGCCGGCGTCCAGGTCCACGTGGACCTCGGTCACGCCCGCGCACGCCTGCAGGGCCTGGCGGACGCTGCCGACGCAGTGGTGGCAGGTCATGCCCTCGACGGCCAGGCGGAGGTGGGCCGCCTTCTCGCCGGCAGGGACGTGCCCCACCCGGCGACGCAGCAGCGGGAAGACCATCGGCCAGCACAGCACCGCCAGAAGCACCACGGCGCAGACCCAACGGAAGGCGATGAACCACCCGCCTTCCATCATGTGCAGCCCCGGCGCCGCGCGGATGCCTTGGACGTGGAAGACGTAGTCCATCGTCAGCCCCGCCGCCAGGGCGGAGATAGCGACGGTCAGCAGATACGCCACGGCCGTCTTGTGGCCCATGGTCCTCCAGATGGTCGCGATGGTGGCGGCGTTGGTGGCCGGGCCGGTCATCAGGAACGCCAGGGCGGCGCCCGGAGAGATGCCCCCCTCGATCACCAGGGCGGCGGCGATGGGGATGGACGCGGTCGCGCAGACGTAGACCGGCACGCCCAGCGCCATCATCACCAGGATCGGCACCAGGCCCCGGCCCAGATGGGTGGCGAAGTAGCCCTTCGGGATGATCGCGGTCAGCAGGGCCGCGACGAGCAGGCCGATCAGCAGGCTCCTGCCGATGTCGGCGGGCAGAGTGACGAACCCGTGGCGGAGAATCCGCATCACCCTGCCGCCGCGCTCGGGATTGCAGCAGTCGTCCGTACAGTTGCCGGCGTTGCCCGGGGCAGCCTCGGTTTCGGCTTGGGGTTTGTCGTGGAACAGCGTGACGATCGCCCCGCCGACCAGACCGCTGATCAGGGCCACGATGGGACGGAAGATCGCAAACGGCGCCCCCAGCAGGCTGAAGGAGACCATGATGCTGTCGACGCCGTCCTGGGGGGTGGAGATCAGGAAGGCCGTGGTGGCACCCCGGCTGGCCCCGTGCCGGCGCAGCGACGCCGCGACGGGGATCACGCCGCAGGAACAAAGCGGCAGGGGCACGCCGATGGCGGCGGCCTTGAGCACCTGCCACAGCCCGCGTCCGCCGAGGTGGCGTTCGATCGTCTCCGGCCGGATCAGCACCGAGAGCACGCCGGCGATAAGGAATCCGAATAGCAGGAAGGGGGCCATTTCGCTGAGAACGGTCCAGAATGCAGCCGGGATATCCGCCAGTCTTTCGATCATCGGAGTCGCACCGCCGGTGAGGGCCTCTCAACATGTTCAGCCGGAAAGGTTTCAATGCATTGTAGGCGCGGTCTTCCCCTTTCGAGACAGACTCCGGCGTCCGGACGGATCGTTTCCGTACAACCCGTCCGGACGCCCGTCCGTGAAGTGCAGCTACCGCGCCGGCGCCATCCGGCGCGTCATGCGATCTGTTCGGTCAGCAGCTCCAGCAGGCCCTCGCAGAGCATCGACTTGGGGCCGGCGGGCGTCATCCATCGCCAGGTCGCCTTCTCCTGGAGCTGCTTGTCCACGCGCTGCACGGCCAGGACGGCCGAAGAGTGGTTCTTGCCCATGAACCTGCCGATCTCGGGGAAGCTCATCCGCGTGTGCCTTCGCGCCAGAAACATCGCCACGCCCCGGGCGAGGCTGACTGTGTGGGTCCGCCGCGTGGAGTGCAGGTCCGCCGGGGTGATCCCAAAGAACGCCGCCACCACCGTCTCGATGTCCCCGAGGGTGACGGCGCTGTCGGTCTGGGCGAGGTGATCGGCCAAGGCGTCGCGGGCCAGCTCCAGCGTCACCGGCTCGCGGGCCAGCGCCGCCAGCGCCGCCAGCTTCAGCAGCGCCCCTTCCAGCTCGCGGACCGATCCGCGGGTGTGCATGGCCACGTAGTCCGCCACGTCGTCCGGCACCTCCAGGTGCAGCCGGGTCGCGAACCGCCGAAGGATCTTCACCCGCGTATCCCGCGTGGGCGGGTCGACCCGGACCACCATGCCGGACATAAACCGGCTGACCAGTTGTTCGGCCAACTGCCCCAGCATCTTGGGATGGGCGTCGGAGGCCATGATCACCTGCTTGCCCGCGCCCTCGATGGTGTTGAAGGTGTGCAGGAACTCCTCCTGCGTCGCCTTCTTGGCCGCCAGGAAGTGCACGTCGTCGATCACCAGCACGTCCAGGTGCCGGTACGCCTGGCGGAAGCCCTCCACCTTCTTCTTCCGCACCGCCTGCACGAACTCGTTGGTGAACTGCTCGGCCGTGATGTACTTCCACCGGGTGGCTGCGCCCGAAGGCCTGTCCGTCACCGCGTTGCAGATGCCCTGGAGCAGGTGCGTCTTGCCCACCCCGCACGTGCCGTGGATAAACAGCGGATTGAACGGCGCCTGCCCGGTCTTGCTGACCTCCTCGGCGGCCGAGTACGCCAGGCGGTTGGACGGGCCCACGACGAAGTCCTCCAGATGATACCGGAGCCGTCGGGCGGGCCTGGGGGACTGGCGCGTCGTGCCGGCCGTGCCGCGAGATACGAGCATGGCCTGCGTGTCGAGCTGACGCTTGCGGAGGCGCCCGCTGAGGTCGGAGTCGACGCTGACGATCAGCCGGAGGCTTTCGCCGGTGACCTCCGCGGCCGAGGCGGACACGTCCTCGGCGAAGTGCCTCTCGATCCAACTGGCGATAAAGGGATTGGCGGCGCCGATCTTGACGTGGCCGTCTTCCAGGCCGATGGACGTGCCGTGCTTGAACCAGGCGTTGAATTTCTGGGGGCCGATTCGCCGGCCGAGAACGCCGAGGATCTCTTTCGTGCGATCGTCCTGCGCGCAGACATTCCCTGGTCTGTTCATTATCGGTCCTTCTGTCCCTGCGGAGACGGCTGGATGAACCACCCATCCTGCCCGACGAAAGGCGAGGATCAGTTCATCGAACTCCCTGGTAGAAGCGACAACTGACGGAAGTGAATGTACAAGGCATATGGAATGGGGTCAACGGCGCAGTTGAGCCAATTCTTATCCACATTCCAACAAGACGCGGCGCATCGCGGGGTTGCCGGGCGAAACTTTTTTTCGTCCACCAGTTATGCACAATTCGTCCACGAGCCGCCCTCACCGCCCCTCAAATCCCGTCCGGGCTGCCCGTCCCGGAGGCGGCACTTGGCCCACACGTCGCGCCGGTCGGTCTCGGTGAACCCGGCCGAACGGTACAGGTTCACCGCCGGGGTGTTCGCGGCGTCCACGGCCAGGGCGATCGACGACTTCCGGCGCGACGCGGCGTAAGCCACGGCGCGGGCCAGCATCGCGCGGGCGAGCCCCTGCCGCCGCCACGGCGGCCGGACGCCCAGGTAAACCACGTCCGTGCCCGCGGACCGCTCGCCGGCGTCGTTGACCAGGATGCACCCGACGCATTCGCCCCCCTTGTGCGGCAGCAGCCAGCCGGCGGGGGTGTAGACGCCGCTGGCGCGGTGCCCGGCAAGGACGTCGTCCATGCTCCGCAGCCCCACCAGGCCGGGGCAGTCCATGCTGTCCACGTACGTCTCGGCGATTACCCGCTTGAGCAGCTCGTCGCCCGTGCCGTCTACGGTCTTCCAGTCCAGCGCGTCGGCCGGGACCGTCGGGGCGGGGCGAACGGGCAGGCGAAGGTAGATCAGCTGCGCCAGGTACGCGTACCCCGCACCCGCGCACACCTCGGCCGCCAGCCGCTGCGAGGGAGGCACCAGCGACTGCACATACACGCAGTCGGCCTCGAAGATCGCCTCGGTCATCCTGCTCAACAGCTCCGACAGGACGCGGACGTCCCGGTCCCGCCGGGGGCGGGAATGGAACACCGTCGCGATCCGCCCGGGGCCCAGATGGCCCATCGCCGCCGCCCGAATGCCGCGCAGGCCCCGGGCGCACCAGAACATGTACTCGGCGCCCCTGGGTCCGCACAACGCGTCCAGCAGGGCGTGGACCTGCCGAGGCGGGACGGCCCTTCCCAGCAGGACCGACACCGCCCGATCGCGGTCGCCAGGTCGAACCGGCTCGATGCGGAGCATGGGGCATATCCTACCGCCAAGACGCACCCGGGGGGAACAGGCCGGATTTTCCCCTCCTGGGGCGTTGACAGAGGGCGGCAGGTTGCGTAGGCTACATCCAGGATGATGCCGGGCTGTGCCCGGGTTCTATCCTCAGTCGGCAAGGAGCCTTGGCATGAAGTCTATCGCTTACCTGCTGTTGGTCGCCGCGGTGGCGTTGACCGCCGCCGTTGCCAGCAGTGACGCACCTCCCACCCCCAGCGTCGTGCCGATCAGTTGGCAGTTGGAGTTTGACTACCGGCCGATCGAATCGATCACGATCGTCCCACCCGGGCAGAAGGAGGCTCGGACCTACTGGTACATCCTCTTCACCGTCACCAACAAGACCAAGGCCGACCAGGTCTACGTGCCCAGCTTCGACCTGTGCACCGAGACAGGACAGATTCTCCGTGCGGGCGAGAACGTGCCCAGCTCCGTCTTCAAGGCCATCGTCGCCCGCCACAACAACCCGCTGCTGACGAGCCTGTCCGAGATCAGCGGGCGGATCCTCCAGGGCGAGGACAACGCCAAGGACGGCGTGGCGATCTGGGAGAACTTCGACCCCGACGCCCGGAAATTCCAGGTCTTCGTCGGCGGGCTCAGCGGCGAGCGGGCCGTCGTCAAACTGCCCGCGCCGGTGACCGTGACCGAAAAGGACGACAAGGGCCAGCCCAGGCAGGTCACCAAGGACGAGGTGATCCTTGCCAAGACGCTCCATCTGTCCTACAGCATCCCGGGCGAGGCCCCCGCCCGGCCGAGGGTCCTGCCGGAGCTGCTCAGGAAAGCGTGGATCATGCGTTGACCGGGCGGCCGACGGAGCCGGAAAGCAGCCGGTCACGGGCCGTCGGCACACCCGCCGCGAACGAATGGAATCTCCCACAGGGCCTTGATTGTCCCGGGGCGGGCGAATATCCTTATACGTCTGCCTTTGGGATTGCCCCCAACCTGAAAGATAGCCGATAGTTGAGGTACGAGGTTCGATATGGCACATAAGAAGGGACAAGGTTCGTCGAGGAACGGGCGGGACTCCAACGCCCAGCACCGCGGCGTGAAGCGCTTCGGCGGGGAGGAGGTCTCCGCCGGCACGATCATCGTGCGCCAGTGCGGCACGCCGTTCCGCCCGGGCGCCAACGTGGGGAAGGGCCGGGACGACACGCTGTTCGCGCTGAAAGGCGGGCGGGTGAGTTTCCGAGGCCGGTTCGTCGACGTCGTGTAGAGCGCCTTCGCTCATTCCAGTCTCGCAGGATGGCGCAAGGGGCCGCTGGTCGTATTGTGCGACGGGGCGCCCGAGCCATCCTTTTTTCATGGTCGCGTGTCGATGTTCGTTGACGAGGCGGAGATCTGGGTATTCGGCGGCGACGGGGGCAATGGTTGCGTGTCGTTCCGCCGGGAGAAGTACGAGCCGCACGGCGGCCCCGACGGCGGGGACGGCGGCGACGGGGGGAGTGTGTACTGCGAGACGGACGACTCCGTCAACGTCCTGATGCACCTGGCCGGCAAGCACCACTGGCGCGCCGGCCGGGGCGCCCACGGCATGGGCAAGAAACGCTATGGCCGGCGGGGCAAGGACGTCGTTATCCGCGTTCCGCCCGGAACGATCCTCCGCGACCTGGAGCACGGGACGGTCCTGAAGGACCTCGTCCACCCGGGCGAGCGCGTCTGCATCGCCCAGGGCGGGCGCGGGGGGCGCGGAAACGTCCACTTCGCCACCCCCACGCACCAGGCGCCGCGCGAGGCCACCCCCGGCGAGCCCGGGCAGGTTCGCCGGCTGCACCTGGAGCTGAAGCTGATCGCCGACGTGGGCCTGGTGGGCCAGCCGAACGCCGGCAAAAGCACGCTGCTGCGGCGGCTTTCCGCCGCCAGGCCGAAGGTGGCGGCGTACCCCTTCACCACCCTCGAACCGGTGCTGGGCATCGTCGAGCTGTCGCAGTACCGGCGGTTCCTGATGGCGGACATCCCGGGACTGATCGAGGGCGCCCACCGCGGCGCGGGCCTGGGCGACGCCTTCCTGCGGCACATCGAACGGACGAGGCTGCTGGTCCACGTGGTGGACCTGTACCCGCTGGACGGCGACCCGATCGAGCGCTACCATGCCGTCAACAGAGAGCTGCGGCTTCATTCACAGGTGCTGGCGGAAAAGCCCCAGATCGTGGCCGCTAACAAGATCGATCTGACCGAGAGCAAGGAGCGGCTGGCCGCGTTCACCGAGGCGGTGGGGGCCGAGGTGATCCCCATTTCCGGCGTGACGGGGGCGGGAATGAACGTGCTGACGGAACGGATCTGGCAGGAGCTGGCAGTCCTGAAGGGGTGAAGTCCGCGAATGGCACGAATGGCACGAAAGACGCGTGGGCGCCCCGGTGATGGGATTCGAGGCTGCCCGGAGAACCAGGATGGAGAGGGCGAAGTCAGTTCTGACGTTGGACGTGGGTAACACGCGGGTGGGGATGGGCTGCGTGATGGAGCGGCAGTCGTCGCTGGGCCGGCGCGTGTCCGCCGATGAGATGGGCGGACTGGGCGACGCGCTGGTAGAGGTGTGGGACCAGATGCCTTCTCCCAAGACCGTGGCGGCGTGCTCGGTGTGTCCGCCGGTGTTGGAGGCGGTGGAAAATGCGGTCCTGACGCGTCTGAACCGCGAGGTCCTGCTGGTGGGGCGGGAGCTGCCCCTGCCGATCGACACCGACCTGCCCCACCCGGAGAAGATCGGCACCGACCGGCTTTGCGCCGCCGCCATGGCGTACTTCCGGCTGGAGACGGCGTGCGTGGTGGCCGACTTCGGCACGGCGATCACGA
>DASRZG010000098.1:0-3207 GCA_035686585.1 Phycisphaerae bacterium | reverse complement strand
CCCGGGAGCACCGAAACCTGATGTCAGGGATCCGGGACCCGAGGGAAAGCATGGCGGGAATGCATGTAAGAGTTTCTATATCAAACTCTTATCGGGTGCGGCCGCGCAGGCCGATCCGGGGGCTCTTCGCTGCACCGTCAGGTCAGCGTTAGGCTCACCCCTGTTCCGAGCTGGGGGCGGCTGCCAAGTGCAGTCAGGGGAGAACCCGCCTCGTGCGGGTGGGTTTCACCATCAAGGTCTCTTGGCCAACCAGCGGCGTTTGCCAAGTCGCTTCCGATCCGGCCTGTCGTTCCCCCGGCCAGGCGGGATGGCCCACTTTGCGAAAGGATGCCACATGAAGACTCGCGCCACCCTTGCCATCACCCTCCTGCTGGCGGCGGGCTCGGCCCTGTCGGCCGAAAGCGCCGTGACGGTCCGGCTCGGCGAGCAGGATACCTGCGGGATCACCGGCGTGACCACGATCACGCCGGCGGGCAGCAACGCCGGCGGGACGATCCGGTTCGATCTGGGCAAGCTGCCTCCGAAGGCGGAGGTTACCGACGCCCGTCTGCGGATGTGGGTGGACCCGGGCAGCCGGTTTGGCCGGGCGTTCGGGATCGACCGATGGCAGAACGATGGCTTCGAGGGGTTCCACGTCCGGCAGGTCGGCGGCGGGGCCGAGCCGCTGGACACGGCCTACCCCTTCGCCTTCACCGGCCCGGCCTGCCACGAATGGGTCGTCACCGCGGCCGTGAAGGCCTGGCTGGCCAACGCGGCGTCCAACAAGGGCCTGCGGACGGACTTCCCCCTGCCGCCGGCCGGCAGCGAACCGGCCTGGCAGCGGCCCCATCTTCAAGTGACCTACGCCGGGGCGAACCCGGACCGCCCCGCCCAGCCGGCGGACCTGAAGGCCTTCTACCGCAGCGGGCAGGTGTTCGTCACCTGGAAGCAGATTCCCTACGACGGGGCGTTCTTCGATTCGACGTATCGGGTATATGCCTCGGACAAGCCGATCACGGCGGCCGGACTGGCCGGGGCGCGCCTGCTGGGGGAGGTGAACCGGAACAGCCAGCTCAACTACCGCCGCAGTGCCTACAGCCACGACGGCATGGGCAGCTACGCTGGGTACCAGCACTACAAGGGCATCCTGGGCGTCGAGAAGACCCCGGAGATGACCCAGCGGATGTACCTGGACGCCCTGGAGGCGAAGATCCCGGAGCGGTTCAACTTCGTGATCGACGACGCCTGGCCCGCCAAGGTCGAGGGCGGCAAGTGGCTGACGGACGCGAAGGTGCTGGGCAACGGCCTGCGGGAGCTGAAGGGCCCGGAGCTGAGCGACGAGACGGGCCTGTTCGTCTGGACGGTGGACAAGCCCGGCAAGGTGTACCTGGCCGTCACCAGCGTGATCGAGGGCAACGAGAACCGCGAGGACTTCGCGCCGGCCAACGCGCCGGCTGAGCCGGTCGAAGTGAAGGTCGACACGCCCGCACCCGTGCTTCAGGCGGCCTTTCACAGGATGGACGCGGGGTATCCGCACCAGAAGAGGCAGGTGCTCGAGTACGTCTTCTGGGGCGGGGCGGCCGAGCGTCTGGCGGCCGAGCCGAGCACGCCGCTGTTCTTCCGGATCAACCCGCCGGGCGAGTTCGTGGGTTTCGGGCGCGGCGAGCCGGACTGGAAGGCGTGGATCCACGTCGAGCCGTGGTGGTCTCACGGCGGGGCGGAGGTGGTGGTGGACGCGATCTACATCCCGCCGACGCGCCTGGCGCCGTTCCCGCCGACACGCGTGCCCTTCACCAGCGGCGGGTGGAAGCAGGCCTCCCAGTTCTACTACGGCGGGCGAAAGGGCGAGGTGACGGGCCACACCGGCTCGAGCTGGGCCTTCGGGCGCGGCAACATGTACGGCTATCTCGACACAATGAACACCGGCAGGGACCCCCGCGGCGGCGTCGCCAGGCCGTTCTTCGAGAACCGCGCCCTGCGCCAGCTCGAGATGTTCTACGCCCTGTATCCCAAGGCCGACCGGAACATGGCCACGCCGACCGGCGAAGGCTCGTCGATGATGCTCGCCGTCCATCACCCGGAGGCGTTCGGGACCTGCTCGGCCGCCCAGGAGGAGATCTGGACGAGCCAGCGCCAGGTGGGCCAGTGGCGGCTGGTGGGCATGAGGGAGTGGGGCACAAAGACGGAGGAGGGCTTCAGCCCGTGGGACTGGAACGACCCGGTGTGGTACTCGCGGCAGTTCCCGCAGCGCGTCTGGCCGTTTATCAGCATCTGCCAGAGCCCCAACTACGCCCGCAGCGATCAGACGCACTGGGGCGACAGCGGCTACCCGCGGTTCTACCTGGACATGGCCGCGGAGAAGCGCGGCGGGGCGTGGTGGTGGTGCGACATCGGCGACGCGCCCAACGGCGGGTTCGTGCCGGCCCCGCGGAACCAGGCGTACCCGGCCTTCACCGGCTGCAACTTCTGCGAGGCGCCGCGGCAGGAGTGGCGCGAGGAGCCCCGCGGCACGCTCAACGGCTACCTGACCTGGCACAACGAGCACATGCCGTTCAAAGTCCCCATTGACGAGAAGCGCAAGCCCATCGAGCTGGCGCTGCCGCTGGAGATGGTGGACACGCCGGAGGCCTTCGAGGTCTCCGTCCGCATCGGCGACCGCGGGCGGCTCCTCAACGGACAGTCCGTCCCGCCCACCACGGCCCGGAATGGCGCGACCGACGTGACCCTGTGGCGGCTGCAGCAGTTCAAGCCTGCCGGGGGCGGAAGGATCGTCTGGGCCAACCGCAAGGTGGTCAGCGGGCAGGTGCTCCAGTCCGGCACGGCCGTCGTGGACGATCGCGGGCTGATCACGATCCCGGGCGTCTTCGTCGACCGCGATCCGACGGGCAACCGCCTGACCGTCACCAAGGCCGGCTCGCCGGCGGCCGTGGAGAAGGACAGGAAGGTCGGCGAGCTCACCTACGCCGAGTACGCCAAGGCCTGCGGCGACCCGGTGCTGTTTCCCCCGGTGGACGGCGAGGCCACGTTCACGATCGCCGAGTTCGGATACGTCGGCGGCGGCAACGCCGACGGCAGCATCAGCTTCAAGGGCGGCTCGTTCAGCAGCAGCTACGACACGGTCGTGGTCGTCAGGAAGCCCGGCCCGTACGTCCTGTCCGTCCGGGCCAAGGGCGAATTCGGCGGATGCTGGCCGCTGATGACCCTCGGCGTCGGCGGCAAGTACGGGCG